>DATGDO010000092.1:0-14114 GCA_035310805.1 Solirubrobacterales bacterium | reverse complement strand
CGTCGATCATGGCCTCCAGGTGCTCCGGATCGAGCTCCAGGAACGGTCCATATGCGCCGACGCCCGCGTTTGCGACGACGATGTCGAGACGGCCGAAGCGTTCGACGATCGCCTCCGTGGCGGTGTCGATCCCGCCGCGGTCGCGCACGTCGCAGGCCAGGCCGAGCCCACGCTCCAGGCCGAGATCGTCACCCCGCCGCGAGAGCAGCCCGACCGACGCCCCGGCGTCGTGCAATCTCCGCGCAACCGCCCCGCCGATGCCACCGCTGGCGCCGGCGACGAGCGCGACCTTTCCATCGAGTTCCATCGAGTCCTCCTCCGTTCGTCGGTCACGGCCGAGCCAAGGCCGCTGAGGCGATCAACCTACGGCTTCAGTTTCCTGCCACTCGTGAACAGCCACTGACTCCAGGCCAGCAGTCCCAGGCACATGCCGGCAACCACCCCGTAGGCGATCCAGGGGCTGACGTCGGAGACGCCGAGGAAGCCGTAACGGATCGTCTCCACGACGTAAAAGAGCGGGTTGACGTGGGAGAGCTGCTCCCATGGAGAGCCCAGGCGAGAGACCGAGTAGAAGACGCCGCCGAGGAAGGTGAGGGGGAGGATGACGATGTTGTTGATGAAGCTCGTGTGGTCGAAGGTCTCGGCGTAGATGCCGACGATCGTGCCGAGGGCGCCAAATCCGACGACCAGCAGCAGGACGGCGACGAGCAGCAGCACCGGCTCCTCCACGGGCGCGCCGGTGATCGGGATGGCGCAGACGGCGAGGCCGCAGCCGATGATCAGCGCGCGAAAGGCGCCGCCGATCAGGTAGCCGAGGTTGACCTGCCAGTGATGGATGGGCGCGGCGAGGACGTCGTCGATGAAGCGGTCGTTGCGGCCCTGGAAGATCGTCGAGGCGTTGTTGGAGTAGGCGGCCTGGGCCATCGCCATCGCGATCAGGCCGGGGACGATGAACTCGTCGTAGTCGAAGCCGGAGACCTGCTTGATCCGGCCGCCGAGCGAGAGGCCGAAGACGACGATGAAGAGCAGGGACGAGACGACCGGCGCCAGCGTAGTCTGGGTCCAGAGACGCAGGACGCGATGGCACTCGCGGCGCGAGAGCCAGATGAATCCCTGCAGAGGGCGAGCCTCGCCGTTCACGCGGGTGCCTCCTCGACGGCCCGCCGCCCGGCCGCGACGGTCTTCATGTAGACGTCCTCGAGGGTGGCGGCGTCGAAGCGCTGCTTGAGGCCGGCGGCGGTGTCGCGGGCCATGATCCGCCCGCCGCCGATCAGCGCGATCTCCTCGCAGAGCGCCTCCGCCTCCTCGAGGTAGTGGGTGGTGAGCAGGATCGTCGTGCCCCGCTCGTGCAGGCGGCGGATGTAGCGCCAGAGCTCGTGGCGGAGCTCGAGGTCGACGCCCGCGGTGGGCTCGTCGAGGATCACCAGGCGCGGCTCGTGCAGGAGCGCCCGGGCGAGCAGCAGGCGGCGGCGCATCCCGCCGGAGAGCTTCGGTGCCCGGACGTCGCGCTTGGCGCGCAGATCGAAGACGTCGATCATCTCCTCGGCGCGCTCGGCGGCAGCCGCGCCGCTCATCCCGTAGTAGCCGCCGTGGTAGATCAGCGTCTCGCGCACGGTCAGGAAGCGGTCGAGGTTGGGTTCCTGCTCGGCGACGCCGATCAGCCGCCGCGCCTCCATCGAGCCGCCGGGCAGGCCGAAGACCGAGATTTCGCCCTCGGTCAGCCGCAGCAGGTTGCAGACCGCGCTGATCAGCGTGGTCTTGCCGGCGCCGTTCGGGCCCAGCAGGCCGAAGAAGCTGCCGGCGGGCACCTCGAGGTCGAGCGCGTCGAGCGCGAGGGTGCCGTCGTCGTAGCGCTTGGTCAGCTGGCGCAACTGAAGCGCGGGGGTCACTCCACCATGATTGCGATTCGCGTGACCGTGCTCCCTGACGGCGCCTCAGCTGGCCTGGCTCGCCTGTTCGACCTCCAGGAGCGCCACCTCGTAGTGCTCCACCGACGCCGTCTCACCGGGTCCCGTGACCTCCTCGCGAACGCGCCTCGCCTCGTCCTCGCTCGCCTGCATCGCCTCCTCCCCCTCCCAGAGCGAGATCACGACGATCGTTCCGGATTGCCGGTCGGTCAGGAAGACGACGCCCTTCATGCCCTCGGTCTGCCCGGGCTCGGTCGGCAGTACGTGCTTCTTCGTCTGCAGGGCTTCGTCGATGCCGTCGGGTGGGGCGCCCTCGTAGCGGGTTAGGCGAGCATGCATGTCTTCCTCCAGTCGGCTCGGATGTCGCCAGCAGTCTTACCCGATTGCCCGGGGTAGGGTGAAGCCATGAAGGTCCCCAGCGCCCTTGGCCGGGTCGGGCTGCCGGCGCCGATCACCGAGCTGTCGGCGCGCGACTGGGATGCCGTGGTAGTCGGCGCCGGGCACAACGGCCTGACCGCTGCGGCCTACCTGGCCCGGGCGGGGCAATCGGTGCTGGTGCTGGAGCGGCGCGAGCGGCTGGGCGGAGCCTGCACGCTGGAGCAGCCCTTCGCGGACGAGCGCTACCTGGTCAGCCCCTGCGCCTACGTGGTCGGGCTCCTCGACGAGCTGGTGATCGGCGAGCTCGACCTGCCGGTGCACGGCTACCGCGTCACCCCGGCTGATCCCAACCTCTGGTGTCCATTCCCCGATGCCACCTCGTTCGCCCAGTTCCTGGATGACGAGGGCACAGCGGCCCACATGCGCGAGAACGGCTTCTCGGACGCGGACATCCGCGGTGCGCTCGCCTACGAGGAGACCTTCGAGCGCATCCGGCGGCTGCTCCGCACCGGCCCGGCGGGTGACCTCTGGCGCGGTCCATCACCCAGCCGCGAGCGGATCGAGCAGATCCTCGGGGACGACGAGCTGATCTCGATCGTCTTCGACGAGCCGATCGCGGAGACTCTCGCCCGCTACGTCTCCGACGAGCGTCTCGTCCATGCGCTGTTCGGCCAGGGCGTGATCGGGGCGTGGGCGGGGCCGAAGGATCCCGGCACCGCCTCGGTCCACCTGATGCACGGCATGGGCGAGGTGGCCGGGCACGGCGGTTCCTGGGGGTACGTGGAGGGAGGGATGGGGAGGGTCTCCTTCGCGATCGCCGAGGCCGCCCGGGAGGCGGGCGCCACCCTGGCCGCCGGGGTGCCGGTGGCGCGGATCGTGCCCGGCGATGGGGTGGAGCTCGAGAGCGGTGAGCTGATCCGGGGCCGGTTCGTGCTCAGCAACGCCGACCCGAAGCGGATGCTGGCGATGCTCGCGCCGGATGCGGTGCCTGCGGAATATCGCGAGCGCCTCGAGCGGTGGGAGGTGCGCTCGCCAGTGGTCAAGGTCAACGCCGCGCTCCGCCGCCTGCCGACCTTCACCGCGGCAGGCTCGGTCGAGCCCCATCGGGCGATGGTCACCGTAACCCCGGGCCTCGACGCCGCCCAGGAGGCTTTCGAGGCGTGCAGGCGAGGCGAGCCCGCGGTCGCCTGGGGCGAGCTCTACTTCCAGACCGCCTACGACGCGAGTGTCGCACCGCCCGGCGGGCAGACGATGAGCGCCTTCGCCCAGTACGCGCCGTACGAGTTGGCGGACGGGGACTGGGACGGAAGACGAGGCGAGATCGGCGAGCTGGTGCTCGACCTGATCGAGGCCTACGCGCCCGACGTGCGGGACTGCGTCGTCGAGCTGCAGGTCCTGGGCCCGCCCGACATCGAGGAGAGGATCGGCCTGACCGGGGGCAACATCTTCCAGGGCGAGACCCTGCCCGATCAGATGTGGAACCGGCGGCTGGAGTCGCGCACTCCTGTGGAGGGCCTCTACCTCTGCGGGGCGGCAACCCACCCGGCGGGCTCCGTGATCGCGCTGAACGGTCGCAACGCGGCGATGGCGGTTCTCGAGGACGCCGGCGTCCCCGCACCCGCGCTGAGCGGCTAGGCACCTGTCGGCGAGGCAGCGGCAGACGTCGGGGCGACCCAATCGATCACCTCGGCGGGCGTTGCGGCGCCTTGCGGCTCGGCGCAGAACGCAATTCAGAAGCAGGGACCTGGCCGGCAAATGCTCCGTGGAGGACGGGCGCGGGTAGGCTGGACACGTGGTCCCCGCCGATCGCAAGCAGATCGTGCGCGACTTCTACACCGCCTTCGCGGCCGGGAACCGGAGTGCCTTCGAGGAGAACCTGAGCGACGATTTCACCTTCTCCGCGCCCCCGGACCCGATCCTCGACCGCGTCGGCTACTTCGAGCGCTGCTGGCCCGGCGCAGGGCGAGGGAACGAGTCCGAGATCGTCCGCCTGATCGAGTCGGGCGACGAGGTGGTCGTCACCTACGAGAGCGAGACGTCGAAGGGCCGCCGGGGTCGCAACACCGAGGTCTTCACCTTCGACGGCGACCGGATCGCCCGGGTCGAGGTGTACTTCGGCTGGGACCTCTAGCCGTTGCCCGACTAGCCGAGCTTCTCGGCGAGAGACGCGCCCCAGGCCTTCGCCCGCTCCAGCTCTCCATCCGCGAGCGGGCCCTCGGAGTCCTCGACCAGGAAGCTCTCGGGGTCTGTGATCAGCTCGTAGCCGCGGCGGCGCAGGCGCTTCGCGATCCCACGGGCGGCCATGCCGCTGATGATCGGCGACTTGTCGAGCCGGGTATCGAACGCGGCCGCGCGCTTGCCGTCGCCCTGACGCTGGCCGAGCCACTGGCGCAGCCCGGGTCCGTCGACCGCCCCCGGCTCGAGCTCGACGTGCTCCTCTTCATTGGCGGCGTCGGCGGCGGCCTTGCGGCTCATCGAGGTCGCGAGCCCGTGCATGTGGGTGGGGCCGCCGACGATCAGGACGTCGGCTTCGTCGGCCGTGCTCACGTCGCCGGCGTTGACGGAGACGACCTCCAGCTCGCCGATCGGCTTCAGGCCCTCAGCGATCGCCTCGGCGATCTGACGGGTGTTCCCGTACATCGATTCGTACGCGACGACGGCGCCCACACCCCGATCTTCTCAGAAGAGGCCTCGTCCGCGTTGGCTCTCCGCGCAACGTCTGGCCGGATGACCCGCTGGTTTGAGGTGCCGCTCCCGCTGGAAGGACCAAGGCGGACCAGGCCTCGACGCTTGCGCAGAAGGAGGTCGAGCTTGTGGAGCGATCGGCGGGGGCGTTCGTTGCCGGATTTCCCCTCGGAAAGCTCCGGTCGCGCCGCCGAAGGCGATAGCGCCAGATCGGGCCGTGGGGAGTGACGGCTCAGAATTCCCGATACTTCCGCCGGAGGAGTGATCGAGTGATCTACCGCAGCCCGGAGCCGGACATCGAGATTCCGGACGTGACCCTGAGCGAGCACGTGATCGGCGGCGCGGCCGCGCGCGGCGACCACCCCGCGATCATCGACAGCGCCACCGGCGAGACGACGACCTACGCCGAGCTTGCCTTTGAGGTTGAGGCGGTCGCCGCCGCGCTCCAAGCCCACGGGATCGGCAAGGGAGACGTGGTGGCGCTGGTCGGCCCGAACGGCGCCGAGTGGGCGATCGCCTACCACGCGATTCTGCGCGCCGGCGGCGTCGTCACGCCGATCAACCCGCTGCTCACCGCCAAGGAGATGCAGCAGCAGCAGGAGGACTCTGGCGCCAGGCTCGTCATCGACGACCCGGTGAAGATGGTGGGCGAGGCCGAGCGGGGCGGGAGGCCGGATGAGATCGAGGTCGATCCGGACGACCTGGCGGTTCTGCCGTACTCCAGCGGCACCACCGGCCTGATGAAGGGCGTGATGCTGACCCACCGCAACCTCGTCGCGAACATCGAGCAGGCCTGGACCTCGATGCCGCTCACCGAGGACGACACCCTGGTCGGCCTGCTGCCCTTCTTCCACATCTACGGGCAGACCGTCGTCCTCAACATGGGCCTCGCCAAGGGCTCGACGATCGTCACGGTGCAGCGCTTCGACCTCGAGGGCCTGCTGCGGATCCTCGAGGAGCACCAGGTGACCTGGCTCCACGTCGCCCCGCCGGTGGTGCTCGCCTTCGCCACGGCCCCCGAGATCGAAGATCGCGACACCTCCCATCTGAAGATGGTGATCTCGGGCGCCGCGCCGCTCGACGCGGACCTCGCCCAGCGCGCGGAGCACCGGATCGGCGCCCGGATCCGCCAGGGCTACGGGATGACCGAGCTCAGCCCGGTGAGCCACAAGAGCTCGCTCGCCAAGGCTGCGGAGATTCCGCCGGGGAGCATCGGCCCGCTGATCCCGAACACGGAGTGCCGCCTGGTCGACCCCGAGACGGGCGAGGACGTCGGCGAGGGGCGAGAGGGCGAGATCTGGATCCGCGGCCCCCAGGTGATGAAGGGCTACCTCAACAACCGGCAGGCGACCGATGAGACGCTGGTCGGCGACGGCTGGCTGCGCACCGGGGACATCGGCCGGGTCAACTCCGACGGCTACTTCTTCATCGTCGACCGGCTCAAGGAGCTGATCAAGTACAAGGGCTACCAGGTGCCGCCGGCCGAGCTCGAGGCCGTGCTGGTCTCACACCCGAGAGTGAAGGACGCGGGGGTGATCGGCGTGCCGATGGACGACGGCGGCGAGGCGCCCAAGGCCTGCGTGGTCTGCGACGACGGCCTCGACCCGGAGGAGCTGTTGGCCTACGTCGCCGAGCGCGTGGCGCCCTACAAGCGAATCCGCGAGGTGGAGTTCGTGGACGAGATCCCGAAGTCGCCCTCGGGCAAGATCCTCCGCCGCCTCCTGCGCGATCAGCAGGGTGTCGCGAAACTCTCGCCGCAGTAGCTCCGACTCGGAGAAGCAGCTCGAGAGGGAGCTCACTACCTTCGTCCTGCTCGCGCGGGCCGCGTAGCCGGTGACCCCGCGGATCTTCGCCGCTCCCGCGCCCGCAAGAATTGTGGAGTGGGGGACATACAGATACTCCTCGCCGCGCTGTTCGTCTCGGCCGCCGGGCTGAACGCGATAGCCAACCGCCTCGATCTGCCCTACCCGATTCCGCTGGTGATCGGGGGGCTTGTGCTCGGCCTGATCCCGGGGATCCCCAACATCCGCCTCAACCCGGACCTGGTCCTGCTCGTCTTCCTGCCGCCGCTGCTCTATGCCTCGGCCTTCTTCGCGGACCTGCGCAGCCTGCGTGCGGACGCACGGGTGATTGCCCTCAACGCGATCGGGATGACCCTTGCAACGGCCGCCGCCGTAGGGGTGATCGCGCACGAGCTGATGGACCTGCCCTGGGCGATCTCCTTCGCGCTTGGCGCGATCGTCTCGCCGACCGACCCGGCGGCAGCGACGGCGGTCATGCGCCGGGTCGGCGCGCCGCGGCGGATGATCAACATCCTCGAGGGAGAGAGCCTGGTCAACGACGCCACCGCGCTCGTCTCCTACAAGGTCGCTGTCGCGGTGGCGATCGGCGAGAGCGTCTCCGCGGGGCACACGGTGCTCACCTTCTTCGGGGATGTTGCCGGCGGCGTCGCGATCGGGCTGGCAGTCGGGTGGGTGATCGCCGAGGTCAGGCGGCGGATCACCGACGTCAACACCGAGTTGACCATCTCGCTGTTCAGCGCCTACGGGGCGTTCATCCCCGCGGACCAGCTCGGCTTCTCCGGCGTGCTTGCCGTCGTGGCCTGCGGGCTGTACCTCGGCTGGCGGGCTCCCGAGATCGCCTCGCCCGAGAGCCGGATGCAGGGCTTCGCGCTCTGGTCGATTCTCACGTTCCTCCTCAACGCGACTCTGTTCATCCTGATCGGCCTGCAGCTGCCGGTGATCGTCGACGGCCTCAGTGGCAGGCCGGCCGGCGAGGTGATCGGCTACGCGGCCGCGATCTGCGGAGCGGTGATCGCTATGCGGTTCATCTGGATGAACTCGATGGCCGCGGTCATCAGGACCGTCGACCGGCGGCCCTCGCAGCGCGCCAGGCGCGCCAGCTGGCGCATGCGGGTGATCGGCTCCTGGTCGGGGATGCGCGGCGCCGTCTCCCTCGCCGCGGCCCTCGCCTTGCCGCTGGAGACGAATGCCGGCGACCCGCTGCCGGGCCGCGACCTGATCCAGTTCATCACCTTCTCGCTGATCCTGGTGACTGTCGTGGGGCAGGGCCTGACCCTGCCGTGGCTGATCCGGCGCCTCGGCGTCACCGAGGATGGGACCGAGGAGGAGCACGAGGAGCTGCGAGCGCGTCTGGTGATCGCGCGTGCGGCGCTCGACCGCGTCGACGAGCTCGAGGGGGCCGACTGGACCCGCGACGGAACGATCGAGCGGGTCCGCGCCCTCTACCGCTACCGCCAGCGCCGCTTCAAGGTCCGCGCCGGCAAGATCGAGGATGAGGACGGGATCGAGCAGGGCTCGCTCGCCTACCAGCGACTGATGCACGAGATCTACGCGGCGCAGCGGCAGGCCCTGGTTCAGCTTCGCAACGAGCGCACGATCAGCGCCGACGTGATGCGCCGCGTCGAGCGCGAGCTCGACCTGGAGGAGCAGCGCCTCGAGGTCTAGTAGCCGGGTGGCCCGCGCAGCGGCCCCAGGCAGGCCGGCGCCAACCCGACCGCCATTTCCCCGCGAGCCGACCGGAGGCGGCAGCTCTCCGCGCCGTGCTCTGAAGGCACGCCCTACGGCGAGAGTACGTGCCCGACCGCGGGGTCGGACTTCCCGTCCAGCAGCTCGAGGTAGATCCGCTCGATGTCCTCGGGCCCGGAGCCGTGCTCGACCTGCAGCCAGCCGAGCGTCCACTCGACGTACTGCGCCCAGGTTTCCGCCAGGCGCTCGTTGACGCCCTCGGCGCCCCAGTCCTTGGTGCGCTTGCGAAGCCGGTCGGGGGCGAAGAAGAAGAAAGGCTGCGGCCCGGCCAGGTCGGAGCCGCCACCGAGGTCCTCGCGGTGGGTGATCCCCACGGCCGCACTGTGCTTGAGCTGATCTGCCCAGTGAGCGTGGACGGCGCTGCGGACCTTGGCGTCGCCGGAAATGTCGACGTAGACGGCCGGGTCTCGCTCGACGGAATCCAGCTCCTCGTAGGGAACGACCAGGTCGTAGACGCCCAGCGACTCGGTGAACTCGACGTTCCGCGGCGAGGTCAGGCCGATCACCTCGATTCCGTCGCGCTTCGAGAGCAGATAGGCGAGCGCCGAGGAGGTGCGGCTGGAGGCACTCGAGAGCACCGCCACCCTGGCGCCGAAGAACCTCGCCGACCACGCCTCCCCCGCCTTGCGTCCGGCGGCGGGGGCATCGTCGAGGAAGTCGTCGATCAGGAACGAGGTGAAGTAGAGCGGCCAGAGCAGCATCTGCTGATCCTCGTACCGCTCCTCGTAGAAGGGCAGGCTCGCCGCCCGGATGTAGCGGTTGTACGCGGCCGGCAGCCTGCCGCGGTGGGGGCTGGAATCGACGAAGTCGAGCGGACTGGTCCGGTCCGGCTCGACGACGAGGTGGTCGGCGGGCGGCAGGTAGCCGAAGATCCTCGTCCCCTGGGGGACGCGATCCGCCCTGGTCGCGAGCACGTCGGCGAAGCCCCAGACCGGCACCCGACCCCAGCCGTCCTCAGCGGGGAAGAACTCCCAGTAGTTCATCGCCTCGCCCATCACCGCGTAGGTGATGTTGTTGGTCGTGAGCCCGAAGGCGTCCACCCCGAGCAGGAGCTGACCCTCCTCGAGCTCGGGGGCCTCCCTCTCCTCGAAGCGCGTCTCGTGCAGATCCTCTCGCTTGACCAGGAAGTCGATGGCGGCAGCCTATTTCAGGTTTGCCCCGTCGCCGATCCGCGAGTGAGCCTCAGAGGTCCAGATGAATTCCAGCTCGGCGGGGCGGATCTCGACCCGCCCACCGAATCCGTCCTTACCGGATGAACAGCATCTCCGCGTACTTCGGCAGCGGCCAGAGATCATCGGGGACGATCTTCTCCAGCTTGTCCGAGGCCTCGCGGACGCGCTCCATCGCGGCGAGCTGCTTGTCGCGGGCGTAGACCGCCAGATCCATGCCCTCGATGCCGGACGGATAATGGTTCGCCTCGTCGAGCTCCTTGATCGCGGCGACCAGCTCGTCGACCAGCGGAGTGGCCTCCTCGGTCACCGCACCGATGCCGGCGTCGTCGCCCAGAGCCAGGTAGCGGAGAGCGGCCGGCAGGATCATGGTCCGGGCGATCGAGTCCGCCGTCTCGGCCTCGATGTTGGCGCGGATGATGTACTGCTCCAGCCAGACCTCGTAGCGGGACTCGAGCTCGCGCTGGTTGAGCACGTTGTACTTGCCCATCATTGCGACGCTGGCGTCGGCGAGGACCTCCGGCAGGGCGTCAGGGGTGGTGCGCAGGTTCTTCAGGCCGCGCTCCTCTGCCTCCTCGTGCCAGGCCTCGTCGTAGTTGTCGCCGTCGAAGCAGATCTCCCTGTTGGCCTCGTAGGACTCCTTGACCACCGCGCTGACGGCCGCCGGCAGATCGTCGGTGCCCTCGGCCTCGAGCTTGTCGGCGAGGTCGTCGATGGCCTCGGCGACGATCGTGTTGAGGACCGTGTTCGGGAAGGCCAGCGACTGGCTCGACCCGAGGGCGCGGAACTCGAACTTGTTGCCGGTGAAGGCGAACGGCGAGGTGCGGTTGCGGTCGCCGCCGTGCATGGGCAGCGGCGGCAGAACCTCGGCGCCCAGCTCGAGGAAGGAGCCGGGGGTGTGCGGGTCGCCCGAGCCCGAGGAGATCGCCTCGAAGACCTTCGTCAGCTCGGCGCCGAGGAAGATTGAGATGATCGCGGGCGGCGCCTCGTTGGCGCCCAGGCGATGGTCCTGGCCGATGCCGGCGACGGAGGCCCGCAGCAGGCCCTGGTGCTTGGTGACCGCCTGGATCACCGCCGCGCAGAAGAACAGGAAGTTGATGTTCTCGTGCGGGGTGTCGCCCGGGTCGAGCAGGTTGACCCCGGTGTCCGTGCCCATCGACCAGTTGTTGTGCTTGCCCGAGCCGTTCACGCCGGCGAAGGGCTTCTCGTGCAGCAGGCAGACGAGGCCGTACTTGCGCGCGACGCGCTGCATGACCTGCATGGTCAGCTGCTGGTGGTCCGAGCCGACGTTCGAGTTCTCGAACACCGGCGCGATCTCGTGCTGGGCGGGCGCCACCTCGTTGTGGCGGGTCTTGATCGGCACGCCCAGCTTTGCGAGCTCGTTCTCGAAGTCCATGATGCAGGCGAGGACTCGCTCCGGGATCGCGCCGAAGTAGTGGTCGTCCAGCTCGTGGCCCTTGGCCGGCTTCGCGCCGAACATGGTCCGGCCGGTGATCACCAGGTCGGGGCGGGCGTAGAAGTAGTTCTCATCGATCAGGAAGTACTCCTGCTCCGGTCCGACGGTTGTGAAGACGCGCTGAGGCTCCGCGTCGCCGAGCAGCTTGAGCGCGCGGATCGCCGACTTGGAGAGGGCATCCATCGACCGCAGCAGCGGCGTCTTCGCGTCGAGCGCCTCACCGGTCCAGGAGACGAACGCCGTCGGGATGCAGAGCAGCGCGCCGTTCGGGTTCTCGAGGATGAAGGCGGGGCTGGTCGGGTCCCAGGCGGTGTAGCCGCGGGCCTCGAAGGTCTCGCGGATGCCGCCCGTCGGGAACGAGGAGGCGTCCGGCTCGCCCTGGATCAGCTCCCTGCCGGAGAACTTGGCGAGCCACTTGCCCTCGCGGTTCGGCTCGAAGAAGGAGTCGTGCTTCTCCGCCGTCAGGCCCGTGAGTGGCTGGAAGACGTGCGTGAAGTGGGTCGCGCCGCGCTCGAGCGCCCACTCCTTCATCGCGTCGGCGACCGCGTCGGCCAGCGAGATGTCCAGGGCCTCGCCGTGCTCGAGCGTCGCCTGCAGCTTCTCGTAGACGTCCTTGGGCAGGACGTCCTTCTGGACCGCCGGCGAGAAGACGTTGACGCCGAACGGGTTGTTGTCGGCCTTCGTCAGGTCGACGGTTCCGAGAGCCTCTCCGTTCGGGCTCCAGGTGGCGGATGCGACGTTCTGGGCGCGGGTCGTCTTCAACATCGTCGGGGCAGCCTCCTCGCAGGCTCGGCGCGCCTGCGGGCGCGCCGAGGTTGATCACACGAAACGAGGGCGGAGATTAGAGCCCCAAGCAGGATCGGGGCATTGTCCGCGCGTATAAAAATCGCAATACGCGCTTCGACACGAGGTCGGGGGCGATTAGGCTGCCCGCGACCGACGACCGGAGGCTCGCAGTGCCCAGACGCAGACGCCTGAACTTTGCCCTCACCCTGATGACGATCGGGATTGTCCTGAACCTCGTCCTGCTGTTCAGCGGCGACGGCTCGCCCGGCTGGCCGATTGCCTCCGTGATCCTGCTCGGGGCTGCGGGGGCGGCGCTGGTCGTTGAGCGGCGCGAGTCCTAGGGGAACGGAGGCGCGCGTGGCCGAGATGCCGATGCCGAGCGAAGGGTTCGTCCTCACGCACTTCGTCGTCAGCGCCGACGTGCCGCGCTCGGCGGCGTTCTACTCGGACGTCCTCGGCGGCGAGGTGGTGATGGAGGGTGAGCCCACGATCGTCCAGCTGGCCAACTCCTGGGTGATCATCAACGTCGGCGGCGGCCCGACGGAGGACAAGCCCGAGGTCGTGCTCGAGGCGCCGACCGACCCGAACCGGGTGAGCGCGTTCCTCAACCTCAGGGTTGCCGACATCCAGCAGGTCTACGAGGAGTGGAGTGCGAGGGGCGCCGAGTTCCTCACCCCGCCGCAGCAGCGCGAGTTCGAGATCCGCTGCTACATGCGCGATCCGGACGGGCACCTGATCGAGGTCGGCCAGCGGACCGCGATGCCGTCTTGACTAGCCGGATGCGACGAGGACCACTCCGTTGCCGAAGGGATCGGTGACACGCACCCTGTCCTCCTCGCGAACCGGCTCGAAGCCACCCTCCCGTAGGCGGCCCTCCTCCGCGGCGACCTGGTCGGGCCCCGGGAGCCTGATCTCGAACTGGCGCAGCCCACGGCTGCCGGCGGGCGGGGGAGGGGCGCCCTCGCCGGCCCAGGTGTTGAGCCCGAGGTGATGGTGGTAGCCGCCCGCGGAGACGAAGATCGCTCCCGGGTAGCCCCGCACGGTGACCTCGAAGCCCAGCGCGCCGGAGTAGAAGGCCTCCGCCGCGGTCAGGTCGCCGACATTGAGATGGACGTGGCCGATCCGGGTGCCGGCGGGCATCGCCGCGTTCGCGTCCTCGCGGCGCAGCTCGCCCAGCACGCCATCGAGGTCGAGCGGGAGCGTGTCCATCTGCAGGACTCCGTCGCGGACGGGCCACTGATCGCGCGGGCGGTCGCGGTAGAGCTCGATCCCGTTCCCCTCGGGATCGCTGAGGTAGAGGGCCTCGCTGACCAGGTGGTCGGACGCTCCGCTCAGCCGCCAGCCGACATCGGCGACGCGCTGCAGTGCCCGCGCCAGGTCGGCGCGGCTGGGAACGAGGATCGCGAGATGGAAGAGGCCGCTCGTGCCGCGGGGACGGGGCGGAGCGTCGGGCTCGCCGACCAGCTCAACCAGGGTCGCCCGGCCGTCCGTCCCGAGCCGAACGGTCCCAGCGGCGGGCTCGAGCTCGGTGAGGCCGATCGCGTCCCGGTAGAAGTCGCGCATCCTGTCGAGGTCTGCGACAGCCAGGCGCACGGCGCCCATCGTGGCGCGCGGGTCTATCGAGCCGTTCTCACTCATCGCGGTTGACGATAGCCCCGCCGAATCTCTGACCGCGATCGCGTCGTCGGCGATCTCGACGGCCCGATCTAGCCGAACAGGGGAGGAAGGCGATCAGGGCGAGGTAGACGAGGTCGATCAGCAGGAGCGTCTGGTCCAGGCCTTGAGCAGCGAGACGACGCTGTCTCGCTCGTATCTCCGGGCCAAAGCCTCTAGAGCCCGAGGTCCCGCAGGAACCCCGGCTTGAGCGCGCTCAGGTTCACGAATGCGGGGAGGGGCATGTCCTCCGGGTTGCCACGGATCCCGACGTGGCTGCCCTCCGGCACCTCCCCCTCGAGACGCTTGCCCAGCTCGATGGCGCTCTCCTCGGTCGGGGCACCGACCAGCAGGTAGCGGAAGTGCCGCTTGACCGGCAGGTCCTCCTCGCGGAGCTTCTTGGCGAGCGGGAAGGTCTCCCTGATGCTGGGGACGTCGATGACGACCTCCCACGGGTACTCGCCGTAGCGCTCCGCTGCGCGCGATCCCTCCTGCTGGTGCTCGCGCATCTCGTCCGCAAGCGCGGCCTCGT
>DATGDO010000091.1:0-6287 GCA_035310805.1 Solirubrobacterales bacterium | reverse complement strand
GGCGCCGCGCGGTACTCGCCCCGCTCGTGCGTCACCGCGACGCGCAGCCGGCGCGGATCCCTGCGGATCAGCTCGTCGTAAGGCTCGGGCGAGGTCCAGTACGGCATGAACTCGCCCGGCGCGCCGCCGCGGCACGCGTCGACGAAGGCCGCGGTGTCGCGCACCGTCCGGCTCACGCAGCCTTCGACCGCGAGGCCGCCGACGCCGTCGCCGAGGTCGGGCCCGAACGAGCTCCGCCCGCGCGACGGCTTCAGGCCGACCACGCCGCACTCGCTCGCGGGAATGCGGATCGAGCCGCCGCCGTCGTTGCCGTGCGCCACCGGCACCATGCCCGCGGCGACCGCCGCGGCCGACCCGCCGCTGGAGCCTCCCGGAGAGCGGCCGGCATCCCAGGGGTTCCGGGTCGGGCCGTAGGCCTCCGGTTCGGTAGTCGCCAGGATGCCGAGCTCGGCGGTGTTGGTCTTGCCGCAGATCACGAACCCGGCGGCGCGGAGCCGCCCGACCAGCCAGGTGTCCTCCTCCTCGCGCCAGGCGAGCTCGCGCAGGTGCTTCATGCCCTCGTGAAAGGGGTCGCCGGCGGAGTGGGCCTGCAGATCCTTGAGCAGCGTCGGAACGCCGCGGAAAGGTCCATCCGGCAGCTCGCCGGCCGCGGCTCTGTGGGCCTGCTCGAAGAGCGGTGTGATCACGGCGTTGATCTCGTCGTCGAAGGCCTCGATCCGCCCGATCGCGGCCTCGACCAGATCGACGGGCGAGGCCTCCCCGCTGCGGACCAGCTCCGCCTGAGCGGTCGCGTCGAGTCCCGCCAGCTCGTCGGTCACAGAAGGTTCTCCAGGCCGACCACGAAGCGCTCCGGCAGGTCCGTCACCTTGCGCACGGCGAGCAGGACCCCGGGCATGAAGCTCGAGCGGTCGATCGAGTCGTGGCGGATCGTCAGCGTCTGCCCCTCGCCGCCGAAGGTGACCTCCTGGTGAGCGACGAGACCGGGAAGCCGGACCGAGTGGATCGGCTCGTGGACGTTGCCGCCCGCCTCGCGAATCAGCTCCGCGGTGCGCTTGGCGGTCCCCGACGGCGCATCCTTCTTCCGGTCGTGGTGGAGCTCGATGATCTCGGCCTCCGGCATGTGGGGAGCGATCAGCTTCGAGGCCTCCATCATCAGCACCGCCCCGATCGCGAAGTTGGGCGCGACGAAGCAGTTCGCAGTGCTGTCGGCGCGCATCACGGTCGCGCGCAGCTCGCCGAGATCGAAGCCGGTGCTCCCGACGACGGCGTGCACCCCCGCCTCGATCGCATCGAGCACGTTCGCCGGCGCCGCATCGGGCGTGGTGAAGTCGACGATCACGTCGGCCCCGGAGAGGACGTCGTTGACGGAGGCGCCGAGCGCCGGGTCGGCGCGACCGACCAGCTCCATGTCCTCGGCGCCCTCGACGGCCCCGCAGGTGGTCTTCCCCATTCGACCGGCTGCGCCGGAGACGACGACCTTGATCGGATCGGCCACGGCGCGATCTTATGGGGAGATGGCGCGAGACCAGTCGGCGGGGGTTCGAGGCCCGGCGCTGTGACCAGCCGCGCCGCCGAGGGCCGCCGAGCGGACCTCCTCGCCGAAAGCCGTGCCTAGGCGGCCAGGGCTTCGCTGACCGGCGCGAGCGCGGCACGGAAGCGCTCCTCGCTCGGCGCGATCGCGGCCGCCGAGAGGTTCTCGGGGCCGTAGAGCTCCTCGGCGAGCTCGGCGACGTCCGCGAGCGTGACGGCGTCGATCCGCTCCAGCAGCTCGTCGAGGGTGAGCAGCGGCGTGCCGAAGAGGACGGCCTTGCCGATCCTTCCCATGCGCACGGCAGTCGACTCCGAGGAGAGCACCATCCGGCCCTTGACGTGCTCCTTCGCCCGGTTCAGCTCGTCCACCGTGATCCCCTCGGCGTGGATCGAGGCGAGCTCGCGGCCGATGATCTCGCAGGCCTCCTGGACGTTGTCCTGGCGGGTGCCGACGTAAAGGCCGATCAGACCGCTGTCGACGTACTGCTGCGTGTAGGAGCCGACCGAGTAGGCGAGTCCCTTCTTCTCGCGAACCTCGCGGAAGAGTCGCGATGAGGTCGAGCCACCGAAGACGGCGTCGAGGATGCTGAGCGCGTAGCGGCGGTCGTCGCCCCGGTCGATGCCGGGGCCGCCGAAGCAGATGTGGAACTGCTCGGTCTCCTTCTGCTGGAAGGCGACCTGCGCTCCATCGAGGAGCGGCGCCTCGAGCGAGGCGCCGCTTCCGGTCGCCGCTGGGGGCTCCACGTGCCGCTTGGTGAGCTCGACGACCTTCTCGTGATCGACGTTGCCCGCCGCGGCCACGACGATGTTGCCGCCGGTGTAGTGAGCGCGGTGGTAAGCGTCGATGTCGGGGACGGGGATCGAGCTGATCACCTCCGCCTCCCCCAGCACCCGCCTGCCGAGCGGGTGCCCGCCGAAGACGGCCCGATCGAGGACGTCGTGGACCTTGTCCTGCGGCTCGTCCTCGTACATCGCGATCTCCTCCAGCACGACCTCGCGCTCGGAGTCGATCTCGGGATAGGTCGGTCCCAGCAGCATCTCGGAGAGCAGGTCGAACGCCTCGTCGGTGTGCGTGTCGAGGAAGCGCGCGTAGAGGTTCGTCGACTCCTTGCCGGTCGCAGCGTTCACCGCCGCCCCGAGGCCGTCGAAGATCTCCGCGATCTCGATCGCCGAGTAGCGCTTCGTGCCCTTGAAGAGCAGGTGCTCGAGGAAATGCGAGACGCCGGCCTGCGCCGGCGTCTCGTCCCTCGAGCCCGTTCGGACCCAGAGCCCGAGGGCGACCGAGCGCACCGAGGGCACGGCCTCGGTGACGACCCGGATGCCTGAGTCGAGCTCGGTTAGGAGTGCTGCGGGGGCGGCCACGCCTTCCGGCTCAGCGGCCTCGGCCGCCGCCGCCGTCGCGCTCGCGGCGGCGTCCGCCGCCATCGCGCTCGCGCCTGCGACCGCCACCGCCGCCGCCATCACGGCGGCGCGGAGGCCCGGGGTCGCCGGTGCCCACGCCGGCCAGCTCCTCGGCCGACTTGCCCTCGACGTCGGGGTCCTCGGAGAGCCGCAGGCCGATCCGGCCTCGCTCCTTGTCGACCTCGACCGCGGTGACCTCGATCTCGTCGCCCTGGTTGAGGACGTCCTCGACCGCACCGACCCGCTCGCCCGGCTTCACGTTCGAGATGTGAAGCAGGCCGTCGGTGCCCTTGGTGAGCTCGACGAAGGCCCCGAAGTTGGTCGTCTTCACGACCTTGCCTCGGAACTTGTCGCCGATCTCGACGTCCTTGGTCATCGCGGTGATCCGCTCGACGCAGGCTTCGACGAGCTGGCCCGTCGGCGCGTAGACGCGGACGGTGCCGTCGTCGTCGACGTCGATCTCCGCCTCGAACTCCTCGGAGAGGCCGCGGATCGTCTCGCCGCCCTTGCCGATCAGGGCGCCGATCTTCTCCGGGTCGATCTGGATCGAGGTGATCCGCGGCGCGAACTGCGAGAGCTGCTCGCGCGGCTGGTCGATCGCCTCGGCCATCCGCTCGAGGATGAACAGCCGGCCCTTGTGTGCCTGGTCCAGCGCGTCCTTGAGGATCTCGAGCGTGACGCCGGTGATCTTGATGTCCATCTGCAGGGCGGTGATGCCCTCCTGCGTCCCGGCGACCTTGAAGTCCATGTCGCCCAGGTGGTCCTCGACCCCGGCGATGTCCGTGAGGACGATGTAGTCGTCGCCCTCCTTGATCAGGCCCATCGCGACGCCGGCGACCGGCGCGGTGACCGGCACTCCCGCAGCCTGCAGCGCCATCGATGACGCGCAGACCGAACCCATCGACGAGGAGCCGTTCGACTCGAGCGTGTCCGAGACAACCCGGACCACGTACGGGAACTGCTCCTCCGGCGGGATGGTTGCGGCCAGCGCCCGCTCCGCCAGGGCGCCGTGACCGATATCGCGGCGCTTCGGGCCGCGCATGAAGCCGGCCTCGCCCACCGAAAACGGCGGGAAGTTGTAGTGGTGCCAGAAACGCTTGGTCTCCTGCAGGCCGAGGTTGTCGACCTTCATGTCCATGCGGGTCGTGCCGAGCGCGACGCTGGAGAGGATCTGCGTCTCACCGCGCGTGAACAGCGCTGAGCCGTGTACGCGCGGAGCGACGTCGACCTCGGTCTCGATCGGCCGGATCTCGTCCTGGGCGCGGCCGTCGGGGCGCTTCTTGTCGACGGCGATGCGCTTGCGAATGGTGTCCTTCTCGAGCTTCCCGAAGGCGGCCCTGACCGCAGCGTGATGCTCGCGGTCCAGCTCGCCGTCGTCGGCGACGGGGGCATACTGCTCCAGCGCCTCGGCCTCCACGGCGTAGACCGCGTCCTGACGCTCGAGCTTGGCCTGAACCTGCGTCGCCTCCTCGAGCTTCGCGCCGTGCGAGCCCTTGATCGAGGCGTACAGCTCCTCGTCCACCCGAGGCGGCTCGATCTCGATCTTCTCCTTGCCGGCCTTCTGGCGCAGCTCCTCCATGGTGCCGCAGAGCTTCTTGATCTCGGCGTGCGCGATGTCGAGCGCGTCCAGGATCTCGGCCTCGGTGACGCCATTGGCGTCGGCCTCGACCATCAGTATCGCCTCCTCGGTGCCCGAGACGATCAGGTCGAGGTCGAGGTGCTCGAGGGTCTCCTCGTCGGGGTTGACGACGAAGTCGCCGTCGAGCTTCCCAATGCGGACGGCACCGACGTGCGCCGCAACTGGGATATCCGAGATCGCGAGCGCGGCGCTGGCGCCGTTCATCGCGAGGATGTCGTACGGGTGGACGTGGTCCACCGAGATCGGCTGGGAGACCAGCTGCGTCTCGCGGTGCCACCCCTTCGGGAAGAGGGGCCGCAGCGGACGGTCGATCATCCGAGCCGTAAGGGTCGCCTTCTCGCCCGCCCTCGCCTCGCGGCGGAAGAACGAGCCGGGGATCTTGCCGGCGGCGTAGTGCTTCTCCTCGACGTCGACGGTGAGGGGCAGGAAGTCGACGTCGCGGTCGTTGCCCGCGGTCGCCGTGCAGAGGACCATCGTGTCGCCGGAGCGAACCACGACGGCTCCGCTCGCTTGCCGGGCGAGCTTTCCGGTCTCGAAGGAGATCTCATCGCCGCCTACCTCCACCGAGACGCGGCTTACGTCAAACATGCTCATATATGTCTTGTTCCCTTCGGCCGTCCGGTTGACGGCCTTTCGCTTAAGAACTCTCGTTCTCTGTCGCGACGATGTTAGCGACCGGGCACCGGCAGGCCGCTGAGGTCGAACCGGCGCACGCCGCGGGGCGGTTGGTTACGGTCTGCGGCGCACCTTGGGGGTGCAGGGAATGGAGAGGCGCAGCAGGACATCCCTTCTTGCGGCCGTGCTCACGCTCGGCGCGCTCGCGCTCGCCCCGTGCGCACAGGCCGCGATCCCGAGCGTCCTCGGCGGCGACCTGACCTGCACCGTCGAGCCCTCCGCGGGCAACGTGCGGCTCTGCAGCGGGGTGACGCACAGCTTCGATGGGACGAAGATCGACGCAACCGTGATCCTGCCCCCTGAGCCGGCCAGCGGCGCCGACGGCCCGTACCCGACGATCGGCTACTTCCATGGCTGGGGCGGCTCGAAGATCGGGCTCAACAGCCGGACGCAAGGCTGGGCAAGCCACGGGTACGCCGTGTTCAGCATGTCAGATCGCGGCTGGGCCAACTCCTGCGGCGCCCCGGACCCGGACCGGTCCAGCGCCCAGTGCAGCAAGGGCTACAACCACCTGATGGACGACCGCTACGAGGTCCGGGATGCCCAGTTCCTGATCTCGCGGCTCGCCGACGAGGACGTAACCCGGGCCGCGAAGGTCGGCGTGACAGGGGGTTCGTACGGCGGCGGCATGTCGATGGCGCTGGCGGCCCTGCGCGACCGGACGATGCTGCCGGACGGCACCCTCGTCCCCTGGCGCAGCCCCGTCGGCAGGGAGATGAGGATCGCCGCCGCCGCGCCGGAGATCCCGTGGACCGACCTCGCCAACTCGCTGATGCCGAACGGCCGCACTCTCGATTACGTGGCCGACGCTCCGTACGGCAACCGCATCGGGGTCGAGAAGCAGTCCTTCGTTGCCGGCCTCTACGGGACGGGGCTCGCCTCCAGCAACTACGCAGCGCCCGGAACCGATCCGCAGGCGGATCTGACCAGCTGGTTCGGCCTGATCAACGCCGGCGAGCCCTACGACCAGAACCCCGAGACCCAGTCGGTCCTGAACGAGATCGAGAGCCACCACTCCTCGTACTACATCGACCACTCCGAG
>DATGDO010000090.1:0-3693 GCA_035310805.1 Solirubrobacterales bacterium | reverse complement strand
CCGTCGTCGACGAGGCGGTAGAGCAGGTAGCCCGAGCCGCGGGAGAAGAGCTGCTCCCGGATCTCCTCCTTCTGGCGGCAGCGCTCGAACAGGTACTCGACGGGCTGCAGGGGCTGGTTCGGGATCGTGATCAGGAAGCCGGGACCCACGAAGAGGTCGAGCTCGCCCGCTCCCAGGCGCCGCGCTGCGCGGTCGAAGATCGGGAAGTGGAGGACGATGAAGAGGTAGTCGTCGTAGACGTCGATCTTCGGGCGCTGGTTGCGCGAGACGACGTCCTCGAAGTCGAGGGCGTGGAAGTCGAAGTTCTCCTCCAGCCAGGCCTGCTCGAGGGCCCCGGGCTGATCGATCTTCACCCAGCGCAGCCCCTCGGCCGCGATCTCCTCGACCTTGGGCGCCTGTGGCTCAGGCGGAAGCGGCGCGACGAGCTCGCCGGCGCGGGTTCTGCGCAGTCTGGGGCGAGGGAGGTTCGGCATCTTCCGGACCCGTTGGGCTCATCGCTTCCAATTCCATGACTGAGCCCACTTTACGCCACGGCCACCATCTGGGCGCAGGCGTGCGCCCGAATTGCGCCGCCTGGGCGTTGCTATATTCATTCGTCACATACTCACCACATCAAGAGGGGTGGAGGGACTGGCCCGATGAAACCCCGGCAACCCCCTCGGACTTGCGTTCGAGGAAGGTGCCAACTCCAGCAGGTGTCGTCGCATTAAGGCCTGGAAGATGTGGGAAGAGAGCTCCTCCAAGGAACCTCCGCCCACATCAAGCCCGGCGGAGGTTTTTCGTAGAGGAGCCAGATGGCAGTTCGATCGCTCAGATGCAAGGAATGCGCGGAGGAGTACCCACTCGACGCCCGCTTCGTCTGCGAGCAGTGCTTCGGGCCGCTCGAGGTGGCGTATGACCTCTCCGACCTGGACGCCGAGGAGACGCGTCGGAAGATCCAGGCCGGCTCGCGCGGCATCTGGCGCTACTCGGACTTCCTGCCGTTCGATGGCCCTCCCGGTGACCCGCTCGAGCCGGGCTTGACGCCGCTGATCCGTGCGGATCGGCTCGCCGAGCGTCTCGGTCTGGGAGAGCTCTGGATCAAGAACGACGCCGCCAATCCCACCCATTCCTTCAAGGACCGCGTGGTGGCGGTCGCGGTCGCAAAGGCGAAGGAGCTCGGCTTCGAGACCGTGGCCTGCGCCTCGACGGGGAACCTCGCCAACGCGGTCGCAGCGCATGCGGCGGCGGCTGGGCTCGACTCCTACGTCTTCGTGCCGGCCGACCTGGAGGAGCAGAAGCTGCTCGCGACCGGGATCTACGGCACCAACCTGGTCGGCATCCGCGGGACCTACGACGAGGTCAACCGGCTCTGTACCGAGCTCAGCCAGACCCACCCGTGGGCCTTCGTCAACGTCAACCTTCGCCCGTACTACTCCGAGGGCTCCAAGACCCTCGCGTTCGAGACCATCGAGCAGCTCGGCTGGAGCCTCCCGGATCGCGTCGTGGTGCCGATCGCGTCGGGGTCTCTGTTCACGAAGCTCGCCAGAGGCATGCGGGACTGGCTGGAGCTCGGTCTGGTCCGGGGCGAGCTGCCGGTCTTCTGCGGGGCGCAGGCGCTGGGATGCTCGCCCGTCGCGACCGCCTTTGCGGAGGGCTGGGACGTCTGCAAGCCGCAGCGCCCGGACACGATCGCGAAGAGCCTCGCCATCGGCGACCCCGCCGACGGCCCCTACGCGCTCGAGCTGGCGCGGGACACCGGGGGCGTGATCGAGTCGGTGACGGACGACGAGATCCGCGCCGGGATCCGCCTGCTCGCGGAGACCACCGGCGTGTTCACCGAGACGGCGGGCGGGGTGACGGTCGCCGTGCTCGCCAAGCTCGCGGAGGCCGGCCAGATCGGTGGCGACGAGCGGGTCGTCGCCTACATCACGGGGGAGGGGCTGAAGACGCTCGACGCCGCCAGGGAGTCCTTCCGGATGCACGAGATCGAGCCCACGCTCGAGGCCTTCGACACCGAGTTCGAGGGCACCGGGGTCTCGGCCTGAGCGGATGCCGTCGAGCGGGAGCGATGACTAAGATCTCCGCCCGATGAGCATCACGGTGAAGATCCCCGCGCAGCTCCGCGCCGCCACGGGCGGCGAGGGCGAGCTCGAGGTCGAGGGATCGACGGTCGGGGAGGCGCTGGACGCCGTCTTCGACCAGCACGACGGCCTGCGCGAGCGGATCACCCAGGACGGGGACCTGCGGCGGTTCGTCAACGTCTACGTCTCGGGCGAGGACATCCGCTTCCAGGACGGGCTCGACACCACCGTCTCCGACGGCGACGAGGTGACGATCCTGCCCGCAGTCGCGGGCGGCTGAGCAGCCTCCTCCAGCGAAAGCACCAGTGCGTCTGCGTCGGTCCGGGTGTTTCCCACGGTTGCCTTCAGGCGGGCGGCGTGATCACCGTCGTCGGCCGCATCCTCTGAGCGCGCCCGACAGGATTCGAACCTGTGACTTCCTGCTCCGGAGGCAGGCGCTCTATCCACTGAGCTACGGGCGCTAGGCGGCGAAGTGTAGGCCGGTGGCAGCGGCTATCAGGCTGGTAGCGATTGCTGGCTCAATCGCGTCGACATCACTGCCCCGCCGCCGTCCCTAGGCTTGGCCCGGTATGGATCTCACGGTCGTCTTCCTCGGCACCGGCGGCTCCGTGCCCTCTGCGCGGAGGGCGACGGCGTGCGTGCTGGTCCGCGCCGGCGGCGCGCGCATCCTGGTCGACTGCGGTGAGGGCGCCCAGCGCCAGATGATCAACTCGACCGGGCTCGTCCAGGTGGACGACATCTACATCACGCACTTCCACGCCGACCACTACCTGGGCCTCCCGGGACTGCTCAAGACCTATGACCTGTTGGAGCGGCGGGCCCCTGTGCGGATCGTCGGCCCCGCCGGGCTGCACGGCCTGTTCGATGCTCTGCGGCGGATCTTCGGGCGCCTTCGCTACGAGGTCGAGCTGGTCGAGCTCGAGCCGGGAGAGGGGATCGAGCACGACGGCTTCGCGATCCAGGCCTTCGGGGTGGCGCACCAGGTCAAGGCCCTCGGCTATGCGTACGTGGAGCCCGAGCGCCCGGGGCGCTTCGACGTCGAGGCGGCGCGGGGACTCGGCATCGCCGACGAGCGTGACTTCGGGCGCCTGCAACGCGGCGAGACGATCGCCGTGAACGGATCGGAGGTGCGGCCCGATCAGGTGATGGGCGAGGCGCGCCCCGGTCGAAAGGTCGTGATCACGGGCGACACGGCGCCGTGCGAGATGACCCGGATAGCGGCCCACGCCGCCCAGCTGCTCGTCCACGACGGGACCTTCGCAATCGAGGAGTCGGCTCGCGCCGCGGAGACGGGCCACTCGACGGCTCGCGACGCCGCCCAGCTCGCCGCGGACGCCGAGGTCGGCATGCTGGCGATCGTCCACGTCTCCTCGCGCTACAACGTCGCGGCCGTGCTCGGCGAGGCGCGCGACACCTTCCCCAACACCGTCGCCCCGCGCGACTTCGATCTGGTCGAGATCCCCTTCCCGGAGCGCGGCGACCCCGAGCTGATCCAGGAGGGTGCGAGGCAGCGGCCCGAGCCGCTCGCCGAGCCCGCGCCCGCCGGCGACTAGGCCGAGCCGGCGACGCCCTCGACCGTACCGCGCGCCGCACGAAGATGATCGCGCTTTGCGGCTTCGCGCTCCGTCGC
>DATGDO010000089.1:0-3362 GCA_035310805.1 Solirubrobacterales bacterium | reverse complement strand
AGCGCGCGCGGACGATGGTGCTCGCCTACGACTACACGGTGCTGGCCGGCACCCAGGGACACTACGGGCATCGGAAGCTCGACCGGATGCTCGCGCTCGCCGCGGCCCAGAAGCTCCCCGTGGTGCTCTTCGCCGAGGGGGGTGGTGGCCGTCCGGGGGACATCGACGTGCCCACGGTCGCCGGGCTCGATACGCCGAGCTTCCTCGGGTTTGCCGCGCTGTCCGGGCTCGTGCCGCGGGTCGGCATCGCCTCGGGGCGCTGCTTCGCCGGCAACGCCGTGATCGCCGGCTGCTCCGATTTGATCGTGGCCACCGAGAACGTCTCGATCGGGATGGGCGGTCCGGCGATGATCGCCGGCGGCGGGCTCGGCGACGTCGAGCCCGACGAGGTGGGCCCCGCCGAGATGCAGGCGGCGAACGGCGTCCTCGACCTGGTGGTCGCCGACGAGCCTGACGCCGTCGCGGCGGCCAAGCGCCTGCTGTCGTACTTCCAGGGCTCGCTGTCGGACTGGTCGGCGCCCGACCAGTTCCCGCTGCGAGAGGCGGTTCCCGAACGGGAGCGCCGCGCCTACAAGGTCGGTCCGATCATCGAGACGATCGCCGACGAGGGATCGGTGACGTTCCTGCGGGAGCGCTTCGCGCCGGAGATGGTCACCGCCCTGGCCCGGATCGAGGGCAGGCCGGTCGGCTTGATCGCCAACAACACGATGGCGATGGCGGGCGCGGTCACGAGCGAGGCGGCGGACAAGGCGGCGCGCTTCCTGCAGCTCTGCGACGCGTTCGGGCTGCCGGTGGTCTCCCTGGTCGACACACCGGGTTACATGGTGGGGACGAAGGCCGAGGAGACCGGCCTCGTCCGCCGCGCCTCCCGCCTCCTGGTCGCGGGAGGATCGCTGAGCGTCCCGTTCGTCGCGGTCGTCCTGCGGCGCGGCTATGGCCTCGGCGCGCAGGCGATGATGGCCGGCAGCCTCCACGAGCCGCTGCTCACGGTCGCCTGGCCCGGCGCCCATCTCGGGCCGATGGGCCTCGAGGGCGCCGTCAGGCTCGGGCTGCGCAGGGAGCTCGCGGCGATCGAGGACGAGGCCGAGCGCGAGCAGCGGGTGCGGGACGTCACCGCCGCGGCGGAGGAGAACGCGAGGGCGCTCAACGCCGCGCAGCTGTTCGAGATCGACGACGTCATCGACCCAGCGGAGACCCGGAAGCTGATCGCCTCGACCCTCTCGGCCGCCGGACCGGTTGACGCACGGCACGGCCACCGCTTCGTCGACACCTGGTAGCCCGGACGCCCACCGGTCCGCTGGCGGCCTAGCCCAGCGCGTCGAAGATCAGGTTCGCGCCCGGGATCTCGAGCGGGGTCGGCGAGGCGTGCGACCACTTGACCTCGCCGTCCTCGATCAGGACCAGCGAGCGGTTGCCGTGTCCGCGCTCCTCGACGTAGGCGCCGTAGGCGCGCGTGACCTCCCCCTTCGGGTGGAAGTCGGAGAGCAGCGGCATCGTCAGGTTGAGCTGCTCGCGGAAGGCGCGGTGCGAATGGTGGGAGTCGACGCTGATCCCGATCAGGCTGGCGCCCCTGGATTCGATCTCGCCGAGCACTTCCTGGTAGAGGCTGAGCTGGTCGCTGCAGACCGAGCTGAAATCACCCGGATAGAAGACGATCACGAGCTTGCGGCCCGCGAAGTCCGCGAGCGAGACCTCGTTTCCGTCCTGGTCCGGCAGCGAGAAGTCGGGTGCTCTCGTGCCGGCTTCGATCACTTCTGGTCGGGGCGCTAGCGCCGTAGGCCGAGATCCGCGACCAGGGAGCGGTAGCGCTCCAGGTCGTTGCGCTCCAGATAGCGGAGGATGCGCCGGCGCTTGCCGACCATCTTCAAGAGGCCGCGGCGGGAGTGATGATCCTTGCTGTGGGTGCGCAGGTGCTCGGTGAGCTCGTTGATGCGCTCGGTGAGCAGCGCGACCTGCACCTCGGCGGAGCCGGTGTCCTCGCCGGAGCGGCCGTACTTGCCGATCAACTCCTGCTTTCTGTCCTTGGTCAGCGGCATGGGCGCAACAGGGTAGCGGTCGGCTGCTGGGAGCCGTCGGAAGGATTCAGACCCCTCGGCCCTCGTAGCTCGCGCAGATCTCCCGCGCGTCGGCCACGTCCCTGTGCATCTGGGCGATCAGCTCCTCGACGCTCGGGAAGCGGCGCTCGCCTCGGAGCCGGCTGACGAAGGCGACGCGCAGGTTCTGGCCGTAGAGATCGCCGTCGTAGTCGATCAGGAAGGACTCGATCAGCAGGCCCCGACCGGTCTCGAACGTCGGCCTGATCCCGACGTTGACCGCCGCCGGGTTGCCGTTCGCGAAGGCGGCGTAGACGCCGTGGCCGGGCACGACCAGGTGATCGTCGGGGACGAGGTTCGCCGTCGGGAAGCCGAGCTCGCGGCCGCGCTGATCACCCTCCACCACCCTCCCCTCGAGCATGAAGGGGGCGCCGAGGCAGCGCATCGCCGCGTCCATCTCGCCGGCGGCGACGAGCGCCCGCACCCTCGTCGAGGAGACGGTCTCCCCGTCGACCTCGACCAGGGGCACCACCCGGGTCTCGAACTCGTGGCGGCCGGCGAGCATCTCTGGATCGCCCTTGGCCCTCGCGCCGAAGCGAAAGTTCTCCCCCACCGAGACCTTCTTCGCTCCGAGCCGCTCGACCACGATGTCCGAGATGAACTCCTCGGCCGGGATCTTCATGAACTCCTTGTCGAAGGGGATCACCACCAGCTCGTCCACCCCGAGGCCGTCGATCACGTCGCGCTTCACGTCGAAGGGCATGATCAGCTTCGGCGCGGCGTCGGGGTTGATCACGCTGAGCGGGTGCGGGTCGAAGGTGAGCACGGTGTCGGCCTCGTCGATCACCGCCTGGTGCCCCCTGTGGACGCCATCGAACACGCCGATCGCCACATGGCGCTCGCGCGGCCTCGCGTCTGGGAGCTTCGTGACCTGGATGCTCACCCCATCACCACCTCAGGACGGAGATTCTCTCCATCCACGCGCGCGACTGCGATCAGGCGGCCTTCATGGGTGAGGCGGACGTGCCTGGGAGGGACGTCGAAAGGCTCCTCGACGGGCTGGCCGTGACCGACTGCGGCTGCCTCCGCGGCGTCCAGCAGCCGCTCCGGGAGGAAGCTCATCAGCCGCTCGACGGTGATCTCCTCCGAATCGCCCTCCGGGACCAGCAGGTCTCCGATCGCGGTCCGGCGCAGGGACTCGCAGTACGCGTCCTCGAGGGTCTCGATCAGGGTGCGGATGTAGGTGCCGGACGAGCATTCGATCTCGAAGCTGGCCCGCTCCGCATCGCTCTCGATCAGCTCGGCCCGGTGGACGGTGACCCGTCGGAC
>DATGDO010000088.1:0-14104 GCA_035310805.1 Solirubrobacterales bacterium | reverse complement strand
ATCAGCACGCAGGCCGCGGTCTTCCGCCCGACCCCCGGCAGCTCCGTGAGGAAGTCGAGCGCCTGCTTCCGCGGCGCCTCGGCCAGCCAGTCGAGGTCCGGCTCGGCGCCCAGCCGCCCGAGGATCTCCTGGATGCGAGGGGCCTTGGTGGCGCTCAGCCCACCCGGCCTGATCGCGTCCTCGACCTCCTCGGTCGGGGCGTCGCGCACCGCCGCCCAGGTTGGGAACCGCTCGCGAAGGCGGTCGTACGCCACGTCCCGGTTGCGGTCGTTCGTGTTCTGGGAGAGCACCGTGCGGACCAGCTCCGCGATCGGGTGCCCGTGCGGCTCGTTGGCCGGCTCCCCGTAGAGCTCGCGCAGGCGGTCCCGGATGGCGAGCACCCGGCGGCGGGGGGGCCGGCGCCAGTGGGGGTCGCGCTTCGGAACGCGCGGCGGAGGCGAGGGCGGAAGCGTCGCCGTCTTGCCGTCGGCGAGGACGACCTTGCTGGGCAGGGGCACGAGGCGAGGATATTGTCCGCGCCCACCGTGGCCTCCATCGAGATCGGCACCGTGATGGTCGACGGCGTCTCCATCTTCTTCTTCTTCCGGAGGGTGCACGGGGACGGGCCGCCGGCCGTCTTCGTCCACGGCAATCCGACCCACAGCGAGGACTGGCAGCCGTTCCTGGAGCGAATGCGGGGCGCGGCGCTGGCGTTCGACCTCCCCGGCTGGGGCCGCTCGGGGCGCCCCTCGCCCTCGGACTTCGACTACTCGATGGACGGCCTGGCCAGGTTCACCAGGCGCTTCCTGCAGAGAATGGCGGTCGGCGATTACTCGCTGGTCGTGCACGACTGGGGAGCGGTCGCGCTGATCGCCGCGCAGGAGGAGCCGGAGAGGATCAGGCGGCTCGTGGTTGTCAACGCTGTTCCGCTCCTGCCCGGCTACCGCTGGCACCGGACCGCCCGCGCCTGGAGGACGCCTGGGCTCGGCGAGCTCTCCAACCGGCTCTGGACCCGGCGGCTGCTGGATCTCGGGCTGCGAGAGTCCCGCGGCGCCTGGAGCAGGCACGACGCGGCCTTCGTCGAGATGATCTGGAGCCACCTCGACCACGGCACGTTCGAGGCGATCCTGAGGCTTTACCGCTCGGCGGATCCCGACGAGCTCGCGGCCGCCGGCATGCGGCTCGGGACGATCACCGCCCCCGCGCTGGTCCTCTGGGGCATGCGCGACCGCTACATCCCGTCGAGGTTCGGGGCCGAATATGCCGCTCGCCTGCCGCACTCCGAGCTCGTGGAGCTCCCCGACGCGGGCCATTGGCCGTGGATCGACGAGCCCGGCACGATCGACCGGGTGGTCCGCTTCCTGACGGCCGGCTGACGGCTCCACAGGCGCGGATAGGTGCTTTCCACGGATGCCCGGAGGCCCTGCACGAGCGACGATCACCAAAGTGGAACAAAGAGTTCCGCGGGTTGCGCCGAAGTTGCAACCGGCTCGTGACTAGAATCCTGCGGTTATGCGCGCCCTGATCGACAGAATCGGTAGTTGGCTACCTCAGGGGTATGGGGACGCGGCCCGGCAGCTCAGCTTGTTCGTGGTCGCGGAGCTCTGCTACGAGGCCGTGCGCGGCGTCGCCGACGGGGAGCGAGTGCGCGCGATCACCAACGGTCAGCACGTGATCTCGTTCGAGAAGAGCATCCACACGTTCTTCGAGCCGAACCTGCAGGACGCTTTCATCGGCCACCGCTGGATCGTCGACTTCGCGAACTTCATGTACATGAACAGCCACTTCGTCGTCACCACGGCGTTCCTGGTCTGGCTCTACGTCTTCCGCAATCAGAACTTCTACTTCGTCCGGAACATGTTCATGGTGGCGATGGGACTCGCGGTCGTCGGCTACGCCCTGCTGCCGACCGCGCCGCCGCGGATGTTCGACGAGTTCACCGACACGATCACCAAGTACGCGCAGGTCAACCACGACTCCGGCCTGGTCAAGCTCTTCATCAATCCCTACGCGGCGATCCCCAGCATGCACGTGGCCTTCTCCACGATGATCGGCGTCACCGGGGCCTTGATCTCCAGGCACACCGTCAGCCGCGTCTTCTGGTGCGCGTACCCGCTGCTGGTCTTCTGGGTGGTCGTGGTGACCGCGAACCACTTCTGGGTTGACGGCGCATTCGGGCTGCTCGTCGCGGCGCTCGCGGCCGTCACCGCTCGGCAGGTCCTGGCCCGCGTCCGGCCCGCCGCTTGGTCCTGGCGGCCAGCGACGGCTTGAGCGCGCGAGAGGCGCTCCGCCGCTATGGCGAGCCGGGGCTGGTGGCGGCCGCGCTCGGCGTCGCCTACCTGATCGTTCAGCCGGACAGCGCGGACCACGCAGCCCAGGTCTACCGCTCGAGCCTGTTCGCCCACGAGGGCCTGATCACCTGGGACAACGGCTGGTTCGGCGGCCATCATCTGCCCGGGTACGGGGTCCTCCTGCCGGTGCTCGGCAGCCTGATCGGGCCCAGGCTGGTCGGGGTGCTCGCCGCGATCGCCGCGGCGCTGCTCTTCTCCGGGATCGCCTATCGCCGCTTCGGCGACCGCGCCCGGCTGGGGGTGCTCTGGTTCGCGACAGCGACCGCGATCAGCCTGTTCACGGGCCGGCTCACCTTCGCGCTGGGCGTCGCCGTCGCGCTCTGCGCCGTGCTCTCCGCCCAGAGAGGACACCGCCTCCTGGCGATTCTGTTCGCCGCGCTGACCCCGTTCGCGAGCCCGGTCGCCTCGCTTTTCCTGGCCTGCGGGGTGGTCGCCTACGCGATCGCAGAGCGCAGCCGCAAGGGGCTCGAGCTGGCCGTGATCAGCGTCGGCATGGCGCTGCTGATCTCCGCCGCCTTCCCGGAGGGCGGTTCCGAGCCGTTTGACTTCTCCAGCTTCGAGCCGGCCATCCTGGTCGCGATGGCCGTCTTCATCGCCCTGCCGCCGGAGGAGCGGCTGCTTCGCTACGGGGTGGCGGCATACGGCGTCGCGCTCGCGGCGGCCTTTCTGATCCAGAGTCCGATGGGTGGCAACGCCACCCGCATGGGATCCCTGCTGCTCGGTCCGGTGCTGGCCTTCGGCCTCTGGCGCCGCCAGCGGTTCGCCCTGGTCCTGCTGGTCCCGGTCCTGATCTACTGGCAGTGGTCTCCGGTCGTCCGGGACCTGGAGGAGGTGAACGCCCAGCCCTCGGTGAGCGCCGGGTACTACGCGCCGCTGATCGACTTCCTGCGCGGCAGGCCGCACCGCGACTCCCAGCGGGTCGAGGTGCTCCCCGAGGCGCACCACTGGGAGTCCGCCTACGTTCCCAACGGGATCTACATCGCGCGCGGATGGGAGCGGCAGCTGGACCGCAAGCTCAATCCACTCTTCTACCAGTCCACCCCGCTGACCGGGAGGCAGTACAAGAGCTGGCTCGATGATCTGGGCGTCGGTTACGTCGCCGTCCCCAGCGCGCCCCTCGACTACGCCGCACTGGGCGAGAAGCGCCTGATCAAGCGGGGGCCGCCGAGATACCTCGAGCGCGTCTTCCACAGCCAGGACTGGACCGTGTACGCGGTCCGGCATCCTTCGCCGCTGGCGATCGGGGGGAAGATGATCAAGCTCACGCCCCAGGGCTTCGTGGTCGATGCGGCTGAGCCGGGTACCGTGCTCCTCAGGGTGCACTGGACGCCTTACTGGTCGATCGAGCGGGGCAGCGGATGCGTCGAGGAGGCTCCCGGCGGCTACACGATGCTCGACATCACCACCCCCGGCCGCTTCCGGGTCGGCATCGACTTCTCGCCGTGGCGGGCGGTGAGCTCGGGGCCGCGCTGCCACCAGGATCCGATCATCCAGTCCGGAAACGCGGAGATGTCGAAGGCGAGCCGGGCCGCCCGCATCGCGCGAATGAGCGGCGGGCCATGACGGCCGGCAGGAACCTCACGGCGCTGCTGAGCGCCTCGCGGAAGCCCCGTCGCTGGCTTCCGCGTGGGCCGCAAGACCTCGTCGTGCAGCTCGCCCTGCTGGCTTTTGCGTACTGGGCCTGGCGGCACGCCCGCGGCGCGGTCGACGGCAGCCTGGGGCTGTCGTTCTCCCACGCCCGCGACATCGTCAGCGCCGAGCGGTCCCTGGGCCTCCTGTTCGAGCCGAACATCCAGCACTGGGCGGTCGGCGCGGGCTGGCCCGCCGAGGTCGCCCGCTGGGGCTACGCCAACCTGCACTTCAAGGGGAGCTGCCTGATGCTGGCGATCCTCTACCTCGGCTACCGCGGGAGCTACGGCTTCGTCCGCAATGCGGTGTTCGCCGCGATGGCGATCTCGGTGATCGGCTATGCGCTCTTTCCCACCGCTCCGCCGCGCTTCCTCCCGGAGCTCGGGCTCGATCCGTCGAGCACGGTGACGGGCAACAACCCCCTCCTCTCGAATCCCGGTGACGCGCTCTTCAACCCGTTCGCGGCCGTGCCCTCGATGCACGTCGGCCTCTCCGTGATCCTGGCGTGGTCGCTTGCGATGCTGGTCCGTCCGCTCGCCCTGAGGGCCGCGCTCTTCGCCTATCCGCTGCTGATGACGTACGTGGTGGTCGCCAGCGGCAACCACTTCTGGCTCGACGCGGTGCTGGGCCTGGCGACGGCCGCGCTGGCGGTCGGCGTGGCGACCCTGCTCGCCAGGGTCAACCCGGACTGGTCATTCGACCCCCGGCGTCGCGGGGAGAGGGCGGGCGAGCTCGAAGGGCAAACCCAGCCGGAGGCGGCCCCCGCCTGAGGGGCTCGGTTCCCGGATGAGCGTCGAGCAGAGGGAGCGCCGACCGAACGGGTCGCCGGAGGCCGGGGCCCGCCCGACCACGGCCGCGGAGCTCTCCGCGGTGGTCCGCAACCGCCTGATCGAATCGCGCCTCACCCCGAACGCGATCTCGATGGTGGGCCTGATCGGCAACCTGGCCGCCGCGGTGCTGATCTGGCAGGGGTACTACTTCCTCGGTGGCGTCGCCTTCATCATCGGCTCGGTCATGGATACGCTCGACGGGCGCTACGCGCGCGTGTCGGGCAAGGGCACGCTCTTCGGGGCATTCCTGGACTCCACCCTCGACCGCGTGGAGGAGGGGATCGTGCTCACGGCGGTCGCCTATCGGTTCGCCCTCAGCGGCGACGAGTTCGCCGCGGCGATGTGCGTCGTCGTCGTGCTCGGCTCGCTGATGGTCTCCTACACCCGGGCACGCGCCGAGGCGCTCGGCGTCGAGTGCAAGGTGGGGTTGGCCACACGCCCCGTCCGGGTGGTCATACTCTCCATCGGCCTCGTCTTCGCGAAGGGCGCGGGGGTGTTCGACGCAGGACTTCTGGCGCCGGCGATCTACGCTATGGCGGCGCTGACGGCTATCACCGTTGTCCAGCGCGTCTGGCACGTGAGAAACGCGCTCAAGGAACGCGGCGCGGATCTGGAGCAGGCGCCTGCGCAGGACGCGGTTCCAGCCGACGACGTGTAACCCCGCAGCGGCGCAAGTGTCGTTTCAAAGCCGAGTCTTCGTATCCAGGAGGATTTCCCAGAGATGAGCACCGTGAATGGAAGAGCCAGCGGCGCCCGACGCGACGGCGCTCGCGACGACAAGGTCCGCGTCGCGATAATCGGTGTCGGCAACTGCGCGAGCTCTTTCGTGCAGGGCGTCGAGTACTACAAGGACGCCGATCCCGCCGAGCGGGTCCCGGGCCTGATGCACGTGGACCTGGGCGGTTACCACGTCCGCGACATCGAGTTCACCGCCGCCTTCGACATCGACGCCGAGAAGGTCGGCAAGGACCTCTCGGAGGCGATCTGGTCGGGGCAGAACAACACCTACAAGTTCTCGGACGTGCCGAACCTGGGGGTGAAGGTGCATCGCGGCATGACCCACGACGGGCTCGGCAAGTACCTGAAGGAGAAGATCGAGAAGGCGCCGGGAGAGACCGCCGACATCGTCGGCATCCTGCAGGACACCCGGACGGATCTGCTCGTCTGCTATCTCCCGGTCGGCTCGGAGGATGCGACGAAGTGGTACGTCGAGCAGGCCCTCGCGGCCGGCGTCGGCTTCGTCAACTGCCTGCCCGTCTTCATCGCTCGCGAGGACTACTGGGACCGTCGCTTCGAGGACGCCGGACTGCCGATCATCGGCGACGACATCAAGTCGCAGGTGGGGGCCACGATCGTTCACCGCCAGCTGGCGAGGCTGTTCGCCGATCGAGGGGTGAGCCTGGAGCGCACCAGCCAGCTCAACGTCGGCGGCAACATGGACTTCTACAACATGCTCGAGCGCGAGCGGCTGGAGTCGAAGAAGATCTCGAAGACCAACGCGGTCACCTCGATCATGGATCACGAGCTGCCGGCCGACGACGTCTATATCGGCCCGTCTGACTACGTCCCGTGGCTCACCGACCGCAAGTGGGCGCACATCAGGGTCGAGGGCAAGGCGTTCGGCGACGTGCCGCTCAACCTCGAGCTGAAGCTCGAGGTCTGGGACTCGCCGAACTCGGCCGGCATCGTCATCGACGCGGTCCGGATCGTGAAGCTGGCGCTGAACCACGGCGTCTCCGGCCAGTTGGACGGCCCGTCGAGCTACCTGATGAAGTCGCCCCACAACCAGCGACCCGACTCGCTGGCGCGCGAGATGACCGAGGAGTTCATCGCCAAGTACGCCCGGCAGCATGGGCTTCCTGCAGGGAAGGGCAAGAAGGACAAGAGCAGGAAGGCCAGGGCGAGAGCCAAGTAGCCGCGGGATCAGACCGGCGCCCTTCCGTAAGCTCGCGAGACATGGGCGCCGAGTCTCTTTCGATCGCGCAGGTCAGCCCGCATCCCTGGGGGGCCAGGCACGAGATCAACGAGTTCGTCCGGCGCACGTCCGAGGAGCTCGCGGACCGCGGCCATCGCGTCCTGATCGTCGCCCCGTCGGAGTCGCGAGCGGCGATCCGCGAGACGCGCCGGCTGATCCGCGAGGCCGGCAAGGATCCCTCGATCCTCCTTGAGGGAGAGAACCCGCGGGTGCTTGCGATCGGGCAGAGCATCCCGCTGCCGAGCGGCCCGCGGCGCCGGCCCGCGCCGATCCCGCTGGACCTGAGCCGCGCCATGGAGCGCCTGCTCGGCGTCGCCCCGCTCGACCTGGTGCACGTCCACGAGCCCTTCGCGCCCAGCACCGGATCCGCGGCGCTCCGCCATTCCCAGGCGCTCAACGTCGCCACCTTCCACGAGCCCGTCGAGCGGGTGCTCTCGACCCAGGTGGCGCGGATGCTGGTGGAGGTGTTCTTCGGGCGGATCGACGAGCGCATCGCGGGCAACGAGGCGACCGGGGAGCTCCTGCAGCGTTTCTTCCCGGGCCACTACCGCCTGATCCGGCCCGGGGCGGACGTCGCCGAGCCCGCCCTCGAGCCGCCGCCCGCCGGGCGGGTCCGGATCGTCCATTGCGCGGAGGAGGAGCGGGGCGCGCTGCGGCTGCTGCTGAGGGCGCTTCGCAAGCTCCCCGACGAGCTCGACTGGGAGGGCGTCGTCTGGTTCGACGGGCCGACCGACCCGCTGGCCCGCGTCAGCCGCCGGCTTCGCGAGCGGCTTCGGCTGGTGAGGCCGCGCGACGGCGAGCCCGCGGAGTTCCTGGCCGGCGCCGACATCGCCTGCCTGGCCTCCGGCGGGGTGCGCGCGGCCCCGGGGCTGCTGCGGAAGGCGCTCGCGGCCGGCGTCGTCCCGGTCGTCTCCGACCTGGAGCTCTACCGCGAGCTGGTGGGCGAGGGAGAGCGCGGGCTGCTCTTCCCGCTCGGCGACGTGCTCACCCTGGCGGCGCAGCTCGAGCGTCTCTGCCGCGAGGAGAGCCTGCGAAACCGGCTGCGAGCGGCCGCTCGCGACTGCGGCGAGGCGCGGCCGTGGAGCGAGGTCACCGACGAGGTGGAGGCCGTCTACCGCGGGCTGGCCGCGCGGCGGCACGATCCCAGCGGCAACCCGGCGATCAGACAGCGGCTGCTGAGCCGCGACCACATCCACTGCGACCTCCACATGCACACGGACCACTCCCCCGATTGCGCCACCCCGGCTGAGCTGCTGCTCGAGACCGCGAAGGAGCAGGGACTGGGCGCGATCGCGATCACCGATCACAACGAGATCTCGGGGGCTCTCGAGGCGCGGGAGATCGCCGCGCGGCTCGGCGGGATCAAGGTGATCGTGGCCGAGGAGGTGAAGACGGCCCACGAGGGTGAGGTGATCGGGCTCTTCCTCAACGAGCGCATCGATCGCGGGATGTCGATGACGGAGACGATCGCGGAGATCCGCCGGCAGGGGGGCCTGGTCTACGTCCCGCACCCGTTCGACAGGCTCCACTCGGTCCCCGACTACGAGCACCTGCTCGAGGTGGTGGACGAGATCGACATTCTCGAGGTCTTCAACCCCAGGGTGGCGTTCTCGTCGTTCAACGAGGAGGCGGTCCGCTTCGCCCGCAAGTACTCGATCGTGCCGGGGGCCGGCTCGGACAGCCACGTGGCCCAGGGGCTGGGGAGCGTCAAGATCCGGCTGCGGGACTTCGACGGCCCGCAGGAGTTCCTTGAGTCGATGCGCGACGCGGACATCGTCCGCAAGCACAAGAACCTCGTCTACGTCCAGGCGCTCAAGTTCCTGCAGACGACCGGCGGGCGCGGGGGCCGCTCGCTGCCGGGCCGGGACGGCCGGCGCAGGACGCCCTCCCGGCGCCGCTCCGCCGGCAAGAGTTGATGCACTCGCAAGGGGCAGAGCCGGGGCCGAAGAAGAGGCAAGGCGCCGTGTCATCCATAACCGACGACGAGATCCGCGAGAAGTACCTCGAGCGCGCGATCCGGGAGCTGAACGACCTCGGCAGGGACCTGTCCGCCTGCCAGGACTGCCCCCGGGGGAACGTGATGCCGGTGCAGGGCTCGGGACATCCGCAGGCCGACATCTTCATGTTGAAGCGCTCCGCGACGCCCTCGGAGATCGAGGAGGGGGTGGCCTTCTACGGGCGGGCCGGCAACGCCCTGATGAAGAGCTTCAAGCGGCTCGCCATCGATCCGATGGTCGTCTTCGGCACGCTCTGCGCGAAGTGCCCGCTCACCGATCCGAGCCATGCGTCCGATGCCTGCATCGCGCGGGTCGCCGAGGAGATCGCGATCGTCCAGCCCCGGATCGTGGTCGTGATGGGGGAGGAGGCCCTCGGGACGCTCAACGACCTCGAGCTGCCCCTGTCCGATCGCATCGAGCCGGTCGAGGGAGAGGTTCAGCGCCTCACGCCCACGATCGACGCGCTGTTCGTGCCGGACATCGACGACTCGCTCGACGCCCAGAACGCCAAGCAGCACTTCTGGTCGGCGTTCAGGGTGCTGGGCGACTGGTACGACCGGCTGCCGCCGTACTAGCCGACGTTCCCCCTCTCGTGCCCGCCGAAGGCCCGGGGGTAAGCTCGACCGAAGCGTGATCCGCCACTCCGGAGGAGGTCGAGGAGAGATGATCGTGCAACTCGTCAAGTACAAGACCGGACTCTCGGACGAAGAGGCCGTTCGGAGGATCGCCGAGCGAGCACCGCAGTACGAGGCGCTGCCGGGGCTTCGACAGAAGCTCTACATCAAGGAGCTGGGCACCGGTAAGTACGGCGGTATCTACATCTGGGAGGACGAAGACGCGATGCGCCGGTTCCGCGAGTCGGATCTCGCCGCGACGATCCCGCAGGCCTACCGCGTCGAGGGCGAGCCCCGGGTCGAGATCTTCGAGGTTGTCTCGGTCCTTCGAGCCGAGCAAGGCGTCGCACCGACGAATTGAGCCGCCAGCCTGTGAAGGTGCGCTGCCGCGGCCGCCGGGCGAGGGCTCAACCGAGGGCGCTGAGCGCTCGAATCAGTGGCCGAGCAGACGCTCGTACTCGTTCAGGCGGTGACCAAGATTCTCGTGCTCTGCCCGCTGATTGCCGCGTGGAACGCTGCCCGCGTGGCCCTCGGCCGCCTGCATGCTCTCTCGACGCTGATCGAGGGCGCTCTGCTCGTCTCGTTCCTGCGGGGCGCCTTGCTGTGCGCCGGTCTGCGTTTGTCTGCGGTTCGTCGTCATCGAGATCCTCCTCTGACTCAGGCTATGTCTTTCAGTCCTGCCTTACGCGGGGATGCACCGGACCAGTGTCCCACCGAGAAGCAGGCGCGCGCTGGTGGATATACGAGCCGGCACCGTCGCTGGGATTTCCCGGGAAGCCTGATCAGCGCCGCTCAAGGCTCCCTAACGGCAGCAGTAGAAAACCCTCACGTTCAGCCCGCCTCCCACATCGGTCCACGCCCGTGCCTCGGCGGCGAATAGACTGGGGGCAATGGAGCTCGAGGAGCGGACGATCGAGCAGCTGCCCGACCGGTGTCAGAACTGCGGCGCCAAGCTCACCGATGCCGAGAAGGAGGTCGCGCTCACGGATGGGCCGCCCAGCGGGCTGGTGCTCTGCACCACCTGCGCCGCCGAGGTCGTCCCGGTCCAGGAGGACGAGGAGCCCGAGGCCTAGCCGCCTGGGGAAGCGGCTTCGGCCAGCGCCGCCATGTCCTCGAACGTGGCGCTGGCGAGGGCCCTGACCACGACGGTGTCGAGGGCCCGGTACCGGGAGAGCTGCTCCTGGGCGGCGCCGGCGTCCTCGGCCGCCACGCCGACGGTTCCCTCCGGCGCGCCGTGCCGGTCGAAGTGGCTGCGATAGCCCTGGTGCAGGTCGCGGTAGAAGGACTCGTCCCTGGCCAGCCGCCCCTCCGCATCGGCGCCGACCGCGGTGCGGACGTAGCCGAAGATCGGCGGGGTGTCGCGGCCGGCCTCGCGTGCGCCCTCCTCGACCCGCTCGCGCGCCCGGGCGGCGAACTCGGGCGTCATCCAGTTGAAGAAGACGCCGTCCCACTGCGCGCCCGCGAGCGCGCACATCTTCGGCCCCATCGCGGCGAGCACGAGGCGGATGCCCGGCAGAGCCTCCCGCAACCCGGGGAGGGCCTCTCGCATGCGCGTCAGCGGCCTCTCAGTGGAGCCGGCACCGAGGCCGAGCCAGAGGCGGTCCCGCTCGATCCCGAAGCGCTCGATGTCGGAGGCGATCTCCCCCGGTGATTGGCGGTCCAGGGCGATCACGGCCACACCGAGGTCGATGCGGTCGGCGCCCCTCGCGTAGGCGGCGAGGGTCTCGAGCCCCTTGGCGCCGGGATGGTCGTTCGACCACATCGAGCTGTAGCCGAGCTCCTGACAGCGGCCGGCGAGCGGGCTCGCGATCTCCTCGTCCAGTCCCGCGGTGACCCCGAAGCCGCGGCTCATGGCCTCGCCAGGAGCGCCACGCACTCGATGTGGGGCGTCTGGGGAAACATGTCGACCGGCTTCACGCGCCGCAGCCTATAGCCGGCCTCCGCGAGCTGAGCGGCGTTGGGGGCGAGCGTGGTCGGATTGCAGGACACGTAGACGATCCGAGGCGCCTCGCATTCGATCAGCCGCCGCACGACCTTCTTCGAGAGCCCGGCCCGAGGCGGGTCGACGACCACCACGTCGGGGCGGCCGCCCTCGGCGAGCAGGGGGCGGATCTCCTTGCGGGCGTCACCGGTCCTGAACCGGGCGTTCTCGATCCCGTTGAGCCGCGCGTTCTCCTCTGCATCGGCGATCGCCTCCTCCACGATCTCGATTCCCCAGACCTCAGCCGCTCGACCCGCGAGACTGAGGCCCAGAGTCCCGATGCCACAGAAGAGGTCGAAGACGCGCTCCGCGCCGGTCAGGGCCGCCATCTCGGCCGCGATCGCGTAGAGCCTCTCGGCCATCTCGGTGTTGGTCTGGAAGAAGGCCCGGTGGGAGATCCGGAACCGCAACCCGCCGAGCTGCTCCCCCAGGAACTCGGACCCGATCGCCCCGGTCGGGCCGTCGCTGCCGTCGCCCGGTCCCTCGACGATCGTGTGCAGATCGACGGGCGGCCGGGGGATCTCCGCCGGCGAGGTGACCAGGCGGCTTTGGAGTTGCCCCGTGCGGCGGCCCTCGCGGATCACGAGGTTGCGGAGGATTCCCTGCTGGCTGCGGCGGTCATAGGCGGGCAGCCCGGCGGACCTGGCCCAGTCGCGCAGCTCGTTCCGCCGGGCGTTGTTGCGCTCTGAGGCGAGCTGGCAGTCCTCGGCGTCGACGATCAAATCCCAGCGGCCGCGCGCGTGGAAGCCGAGGACGAGCTCGCCGTCGCGCTCGCCGAATGAGTACTCGAGCTTGTTGCGATAGCGCCAGCACTCGACCGCCGGCTCGATCGGCTCGAGCTGGAAGCCCTCGAGGCCGCCCAGGCGCACCAGCGAGTCCTCGACCTGAGCCTGCTTGTGGCGGAGCTGCTCCTCGTAGGCCAGGCCCTGCCAGGGCGCGCCGGGACAGGGCTCGCCGCCGTGGTCGCAACGGGGCGGGACGCGGTCGGGCGACTCCTGGAGGACCTCGCGGGTCGATGCCTCCGCGTAGCCGCGCTTCGCCTTCGTCACCTCGGCCCTCACCCGATCGCCGGGCAGCGCGCCGGCGACGAAGACGACATAGCCGTCCCGCCGGGCCACACCCCTGCCGCCGTAGGCGAGGGACTCGACGTCCAGGGTGAGGAGCTCGCCGCGCGTCGGCCGCTCCTGGGTGACGGTCTGCTCGGTCATCCTCGGCCTATCGTTGCAGCCGTTGGCCTGGGATCTCGACGAATACCGGTGGGGTGCGGAGCGCTTTCTCGAGGCGATCGACCGCGAGTACTACCTCCACCTGGCCGGGCACAAGCCCGAGTTGGAGCTGGAGGCGATCTACGAGCGGCACCAGGGCCTCTTCGGCCGCGATGCCGTGGATCGCATCGGGGAAGCGCGGCGAAGCAGGGACGGCGAGGAGGAGACGCGGCTCAGGTATCTGCACCAGTTCGCGCTCGATGGGTACCTCGGCGCCCAGACGCGGGAGCTGGAGGAGCGGATGGCCGAGCTCGAGGCCTCGCTCGAGGTCGAGGTGGGCGGCGAGGCCATCCCCTACCGGATGGCGCCGGTCCTCCAGGCCAACGAGCCGGACGCGGACCGCCGGGCGGAGATCGAGAGCGCGCGCAACGCGGTGCTCGCCGATCAGCTCAATCCCCTGCACCTGCAGATGCTCCACAGCAGGCACGCTGCCGTGCGGGAGCTCGGCTGGCCCTCCTACCTCGACGCCTATGCGGACCTGCGCGCTCTCGACCTCAGGGCGCTGGCTTCCGGGCTGGAGCGCTTCGCGCAGGAGACCGAGGTCGACTACGCCCGGGCCGTCGACCCCGAGCTGGAGCTGACGGTGGGGAGGCCCCTGGCCGAGCTGCGCCGCTCTGATCTGGCCCGCTTCTTCCGCGCCTCGCACCTCGACGAGCTCTTCCCCAGCGATCGGATGGTCCCGGCGCTGCGCGAGACCCTGGCCGGGCTCGGGATTGACCTCGACGCGCAGTCCAACGTCGCTCTGGACACCGAGACCCGGCCGACCAAGAGTCCCCGCGCCTTCTGCTCGACGCCGCGCGTCCCCGAGGAGGTCTACCTGGTGATGCAGCCGATCGGGGGCCGCGAGGACTACGCCGCCCTCTTCCACGAGGCGGGCCACGCCGAGCACTACGGCTGCACCGACGCTCGGCTTGCCTTCGAGTTCCGGCATCTCGGCGACAATGCGGTCACCGAGTCCTTCGCCTTCCTGCTCGAGGGGCTGACGGCGAGCGGGGAGTGGCTCCGCCAGATCCTCGCTCTGGAAGGGGCCGAGGCCGCGATCGAGCACGCCCGTGCCGCCAGGCTGGTGATGCTGCGCCGCTACTCCGCCAAGATCGCGTACGAGGTCGAGCTGCACGGGCCGGACGTCGATCTGGCGGCGATGCCCGAGCGGTACTCGAGTCTGCTCGGCGGCCGAGTCGGCGTGCCCTGGCCGCGGGAGACCTGGCTCTCCGACGTCGACTCGAGCTTCTATGTCGCCTGCTACCTGCGCGCCTGGGCCCTCGAGGTCGACTGGCGGCGGGGGCTCGCCGACCGGTTCGGGGAAGGGTGGTTCGCGAATCCCGCCGCGGGTGAGTGGCTGCGCGGCATCTGGGCCCAGGGTCAGCGCCTGAACGCCGAGCGCCTGCTGGCCGAGACCACGGGTGGAGCGCCGGACTTCTCCCGGCTGGCCTCGGAGCTGATCGCCGTATAGGCTTGCCTCGCATCTTGCGGCAGAAACCCC
>DATGDO010000087.1:0-2533 GCA_035310805.1 Solirubrobacterales bacterium | reverse complement strand
ACCGACGCCGGGTTGGCCGCCCAGTCGGAGCTCATGCGGGACTTCGCCCAGATCTGGCAGGCGGCCGACAAGATCATCTACTCGAAGTCCCTCAAGCGGCCGTTCACCCAGAGGACGCGGATGGAGCGGGAGTTCGATCCTGAGTCAGTCCGGGCAATGAAGGAGTCGGCGGAACGGGATCTGGCGGTCGGGGGTCCCAACCTCGCCGCCAATGCGTTCAAGGCTGGGTTGGTTGACGAGTGCCACCTGTTCATCGCACCGATCATCGTCGGAGGCGGCAAGCAATCGCTTCCAGCCGATGTCCGGCTGAAGCTCGAACTGCTGGACGAGCGCCGCTTCGGCAGCGGCATGGTCCACCTGCACTACCGCGTGAATGCGGAGGCCTGATGGGCGCATCGGACGGCTGCCGAGATAGCCGCTTTGGACTGTCATGAAGAAGGGCCCCCGGTGGCAGTCGGCCCTCTTCATAGAGGACGTATTCCCGGAGACCCTGGCTTCTCGGGGGCTTCCGTTTTCGCCCTGGACAGAGCGGGCGAGGGCCGGGCCGGACGGTGCTCCTCATGACCCTTCGAAGTACTGGACCCGTCGATGGCCTGCGCAGGCGACTCAAGGGGTTCTGAGCCGGGCCTGCGGCACCTCACGGCGCGGCTCACGATGGCCCCAGCAGCGCTCGCGCAATCACCAGCCGCTGGATCTCGTTGGTGCCCTCCCAGATTTGGTAGAGCTTCGCGTCCCGGTACCACTTCTCCACCGGGTGGTCGCGCACATACCCGTGGCCACCTAGGATCTGGACCGCCTCGGTGCAGCAGCGCACGGCGACGTCAGCCGCCATGCACTTGGCCATCGAGCCCTCGGCCAGCTTGAGCGGTCGCCCCGAGGTGGCAAGCCATCCGGCGCGCCAGAGCAGCGTCCGGGCCGCCTCGATCTCCATCGCCATCTGGGCCAGCTTGAAGGAGACAGCCTGGTGGCTGGCGATCGGTACCCCGAAGGTCTCCCGCTCCTTCGCGTAGTCGCGCGCGTACTCGAAGGCCGCCCGCGCGATCCCCAGCGCGGCGGCAGCGAAGGTCATCCGCGAGTACTGGAGCAAGGTGAGCGCGAGGGCGGCGCCGGAGAGCTCGCCTTCTCCGCTGCGCGAGCCTCCGAGTGACTGGGCCGCCCCGCCGCTGGTGGGGAGTCGATTCTCGGCCGGCACCCGGCACCCCTCCAGCACGACCTCGGCGGTATGTGAGGCGCGCATGCCGAGCTTGCGCTCCACCCGGCCGCCGCTGAGCCCAGACGTTCCCTTCTCGACGATGAACCCCGCCATCCCGCCCTCCTCGGGCACCTTGGCGAAGACGACGTGGAGGTCGGCGATTCCGCCGTTGGTGATGAACTGCTTGCGGCCGTCGAGCACCCACTCCTCGCCCTCCCGGCGCGCCGTCGTCGCGATCGCGGTGATGTCGGATCCCGCCTGGGGCTCGGTCAGGCAGAGCGCTCCCAGGCGCACCCGGTCCGAATCGCAGAAGGGCGGGAGATGCCTGCGCCTCTGCTCCTCGGTCCCGAAGCCGAGGATCGGACCGGCGGCGTAGGCGCTCGAGCCGATCTCGGTTGTGATCGCCGCGCAGCCCCAGGCCAGCTCCTCGGTGACCAGGAAGTTGGTGATTCCGACGATCCCGTCGGGGACACCCCCGCCTCCGTACTCCTCGGGGAAGCCGTAGCTGAGCAGGCCGACCTCGGCCGCCTTGGAGAGCACTGGCCACGGCATCTCCTCCGTCTCGTCGTAGCGAGCGGCCACCGGGCGGATCTCGCGGCGCGCGAAGTCACGCGCCAGCTCCTGGATCTGACGCTGCTCCTCGGTGAGCGAGAAGTCCACTGGCATGGGGCCGAATCTACCGGCGTGACACGGACGCTGCCCAACCCGGCTCGTTCGCGCGCGCGATCTACAAGGAGCGACATTCCGACCGACGGTCGGTAGTGCGCTCGGCGTTGCAGGGCCTTCGGCCAGGTACGTCCAAGCGGCATCCCTGCAGCTACGGAGTGCCGCTGTCGCGAAGCGATCTCCGTTCTACGCCTTAACCCGCTTTCGCATGCGCCGAGCGGTCAGGTGCTGGATCGCCACCCCCAGCCGCTCACCGCGACTACCGGGAGCGGGCACCGCGCCCATCTGGATCCCCACCTCGTTCATGTTCACGATCACCCGCTCGCGCTTGATGCGCTCTCCTTCCAGCTCGTAGAAGCCGCCGAATTCCGTCGTCAACCGAGTGTCCGTCGGCGCAAAGCCAGGCGGGTCAGCGGAGCCGGTCATCGTCCCGTCGATTCGCACCCGAGCGGCGGCGCATCGGCCGTCCTCGGCCAGATATGGACCCTCGACAAGTTCAAAGCGAAGGTCGGGCACGGCGCGCCACAGCGCGGTGAAGAAGCGCTCCACCTCCGCATACCCCTTCATGGTCTCCGGCCAGGCGTCGTCCTGGAATTCGATGTCCTCGGTGAAGATCGTCGGGATGTGGCGAGGATCGCGCTCATTCATGAGCGCGTAGAAGTGCTCGAAGAGCGC
>DATGDO010000086.1:0-3634 GCA_035310805.1 Solirubrobacterales bacterium | reverse complement strand
TGGACGCAGCCCGCGAGGCCCCTGGCCTGGGCCGAGCGGTGGATGCCCGACCTGACGATGGTCTGTCCTCCTCGTTCTCGTTCAGGTCGAAGATCAAGGAGGGGTCGATCTTGAGCTCGTCGATCGCCAGGCTAGGCGGCTAGCGAGGAACGCCCGGGGGTTGCTCCTCGCTTCGCTCGGAGCACCCTCGCGTTTCGCTCCGAGCAGACTCGCATCTAAGATCCCAAGCGAATGTTCGTTCTGATCGTCGGCTGCGGCAGGGTCGGTTCCACGGTGGCCCGCACCATGCTCCGGGAGGGGCACGAGGTCTCGTGTGTCGACGAGGACCCCGAGGCGCACGCGCGGCTCGAGGTCAACCTCGACAAGTCCTGGGAGGACGCGGGCGGCCAGTTCACGGTGGGCACCGGGCTCGAGGAGGAGGCGCTCACCGCCGCCGGGATCGAGCGCGCGGACGCCTTCATCGCCTCCACCGACGGGGACAACACGAACATCGTCATCGCTCAGATTGCCAAGCGGAAGTTCAACGTGCCGACCGTGATCGCGCGGATCCTGGATCCGCTGCGCGCCGAGTGGTACGAGAAGCAGGGCGTCAACACGATCTGCCCGACCCGCGTCGCGATCGAGATGTTGGAGAAGGAGGTCCTGGAGGCCGCCGGGACGAGCCGATGAGCGAGGGCAAGTACATCATCATCGCCGGGGCCGGCAAGGTCGGCTGGAACCTCGCGCGGGAGCTGCTCGACAAGGGTCATGAGGTGACCGTGATCGAGGACAACCGCAATCGCTACACCACGGTCGAGCAGGAGCTCGAGCACAACATCCAGTACGGGGACGCCTCCGAGCTCTGGGTCCTGGAGCGAGCGGGAATCTCCCGCGCCGACATGGTGATCGCGGTGACCGGCGATGACGAGGACAACATGCTGATCTGCCAGGTCGCGAAGGAGAAGTACCTCGTCGACCGGATCATCGCCCGAGTCAACAACCCCCGGAACCGCCCGCACTTCGAGCTGCTCGGGATCAAGCCCTACGTCTCCGCGACGGACCTGATCCTGCGGCTGCTGGAGCACGAGGTGCCGGAGTACGGGCTCGTGCACCTGCTCGATCTGCCCGAGGAGCGCCTCGAGATCATCGAGATGCTGCTCGCCGACGACAGCCGCGTCGCCGGGATGAGGGTCGGCGACCTCAACATGCCCGAGGGCAGCCTGCTGATCTCGATCCTGCGCGAGGGCCAGGGCGGATTCGTGCCGACGCCCGACACGGTGCTCGAGGCCGGCGACGAGGTCCTGGCCGTGCTCGACCCGGGGCTCGAGGAGGAGCTGAAGGTCTTCTTCGGCTCGGACGGTGCCGCAGCGGGTTGAGCACCTGCTGATCGGCGGGGGGATGGCCTCCGCGCACTGCGCCGCCGAGTTGCGGCGCCGGGGCGCCGACGGCGACATCCTGCTCGTCGGCCGCGAGCCGGAGCCCCCCTACGAGCGCCCCCCGCTCTCCAAGGAGTACCTGCGCGGAGAGCAGGGACGGGAGGACGCCTACGTGAACCCGGTCTCCTGGTACGAGGAGAACGCGGTGGAGCTGCGCTCGGGGACCAACGTGATGTCGCTCGACACCGAGAGCCGGACGGCGAAGCTGCAGGGTGGGGACGAGGTCGGCTTCGAGAAGGCTCTGATCGCCACCGGCGCCAACGTGAACATCCTGCGGGTCGAGGGTGCCGGACAGGAGGGGATCCACTATCTGCGGGCGTTCGGCAACTCCGACGGGATCCGGAAGGCGGCGGAGGGGGCCGAGCGCGTGGTCCTGATCGGCGGCAGCTACATCGGCTGCGAGGTGGCGGCCTCGCTCACCGCCAAGGGCGTCCAGTGCGCGATCGTGATGATGGAGGAGGTGGCGCTCTCCCGGACCTTCGGCGAGGAGCCCGGACGCTGGTTCCACGAGCTGCTCGCCTCCAAGGGCGTCGAGATGCACGGCGGCGAGACGCTCCAGGCCTTCGAGGGCGACGGCGACGTCAAGGGCGTCGTCACCGAGAGCGGCAAGGTCGTCGAGGGCGACGTGGTCGTGATCGGCGCAGGGGTCAACCCGGACATCATTCTGGCCGAGCGGGCGGGCCTGGAGGTCGAGAACGGGATCGTCTGCGACGAGACGTTGCGGAGCTCCGTCGAGGGAATCTTCGCGGCCGGGGACGTCTGCTCGTACGAGAGCCGCGTGCACGGGCGGCGGCTGCGCATCGAGCACTGGGACGTCGCCATGCAGCAGGGGATGCACGCGGCGGGCTCGATGCTCGGCGAGGGCCAGCCCTACGAGGTCGTGCCCTACTTCTTCAGCGACCTGGCGGACTGGGCCGGGCTCGAGTACGTCGGGCCGGCCACCGACTGGGACGAGGTGATCTGGCGAGGCGACCGCGACGCCGGCGAGTTCACGGTCTTCTATCTGAAGGACGGGAGGGTGGCGGGGGCGCTCACCGTCGAGCGCTCGGAGGAGCTGGCGCACGCTCGGACGCTGTTGGCCGAGGGTGTGGACGTAGGCGGGGAGGACGCCAAGGCGCTGCTCGGAGATCCGGACAGCGACCTGGCTCAGCTCACATCAGGCTAGGCTTCCGGACGAGCGTTGGGCCCTGGTGTAATGGCAGCACGCCTCGCTCTGGACGAGGTAGTCGGGGTTCAAATCCCTGGGGCCCAGCTTCCGAAGCCCTTCCGGCGAGCCTGCTACCTTGCCCGGCCGTATGTGGCGCGTGCGGCACCTTTTCGTCCTCGCCGCCGCCCTTGGCGTGGGGCTCGTGCTCTCCGCCTGCGGCGGCGACAGCTCGCCGGAGACCCCGATCGTCGTCCCGACCGAGACCACGCAGGGGTCGCTGAGCAAGGCCGAGTTCATCGCTCAGGCCGACTCCGCCTGCGCCGAGGCGAACAGCTCGATCGAGCAGTTCGCCGCCTCCGGCCAGGGCGAGAGCGAGGCTGCCCAGATCGCCCAGCTCCGCCAGGGCGTGATCGACCAGATCAAGCAGCTCAACCCGCCCAGCGACCCGACCCTGGACCAGTTCCTGAAGGCGATGTCAGACCAGGTCTCCGCGGGCCAGAAGATCGGTCTGGCCGTGCAGCGCGGTGAGGATCCGAGCCAGTTCGAGACCGAGCTGGACAGCGCCAAGTCCGACGCGGAGAGCGCCGCCTCGGCCTACGGCTTCAAGGAGTGCGGCAAGGCGATCAGCGCCTCGAGCAGCGGCACGAGCAGCAGCAGCCCGAGCCCGAGCTCGAGCTCGAGCAGCGGGGGCACCGTCACCCCGAGCGCGCCCAGCACCGGCGCGCCCAGCACCGGCGCGCCCAGCGGCGGCACGGGCGGGGGCACCCCCGGCAGCTCCGGCACCAGCGGCAGCAGCGGCACCTCGGGCAGCTCGGGGTCCGGGGGCTCCGGCGGCATCGGCCCCGGCTGACTACGCCGCGGCGAGCTCGGCCCAGGTCCCGTAGAGCTCGGCGTAGCGGCCCCCGGCCGCGATCAGCTCGTCGTGGGTGCCGCTCTCGGCGACCTGCCCGTGCTCGAGAACCGCGATCCGGTCCGCGCCGCGGATCGTCGAGAGCCGGTGAGCGATCACGATCGCGGTCCGCCCCTCCAGCAGCCGCTCCAGCCCCAGCTCGATCGCCCGCTCGGTTCGCAC
>DATGDO010000085.1:0-4583 GCA_035310805.1 Solirubrobacterales bacterium | reverse complement strand
CTCATCCGTGGCGCCGCGCTCGTAGGAGTCGCGGATCGCCTGGACGGCGGAGTCGACCCGCGGCGCCTTGGCGTGGACGATGGCGTCGTAGGCCCGCTTGGTCCGGTCCCAGCGGCGGTCGCGGTCCATTCCCCAGTAGCGGCCCGCGACCGTGCCGATCCGGCCGGTGTGGCGAAGCCAGCGCTCGACCTCCTCCACGTAGCCGGCGCCGTTGTGCGGAAGGGTGTCCCTGCCGTCGGTGAGCGCATGCAGGACCAGGTCCGAGACACCCTCCTCCCCGGCCAGCTCGATCACGGCCTCGATGTGCTCCCAGCCGGAGTGGACGCCGCCGTCGGAGACCAGCGCGATGGCGTGCAGGCGGCCGCGGCGCGACTCGCGGGCGGAGCCGCAGGCGGCGCGCAGGGCGGGGTTCTCGAAGAAGCTGCCGTCGGCGACGGCGTCGTCGATCCGGGCGAGGTCCTGCTTCACGATCGCGCCTGCGCCGAGGTTGAGGTGGCCGACCTCGGAGTTGCCCATCTGGCCCTCGGGCAGGCCCACGTCGTGGCCGGAGGTCGACAGGGTGGTGTGCGGATAGGTGCCCCAGAGCTCGTCGAAGACGGGCGTGCGCGCCCGCGAGACGGCGTTGCCGGGGCCCTCGGGGGCGATGCCCCAGCCGTCCAGGATCACCAGCGCCAGTGACGGCACCGGCACGGTCGTGGGCCCGGCGGGAAGCGCGCTCATCAGGCGGCGGCTTCGACGATCGCCGCGAAGTCCGCGGGGTCGAGGCTGGCGCCGCCCACCAGGGCGCCGTCGACATCGGGCTTCGAGATCAGCTCGGCGGCGTTGCGCGGCTTGACCGAGCCGCCGTAGAGGATGCGGATCGCCGCGGCCGCCTCGCTCGAGTGGCGCTCGACCAGGCCCCGGATCAGCGCGATCGCCTCCTGCGCCTGCTCGGGCGTCGCCGTGCGGCCCGTCCCGATCGCCCAGATCGGCTCGTAGGCGATCACCACGTCGCCCAGCCGATCCTCCGGCACCTCGGAGAGGTCGGCCTCGATCTGGCGGGTGAGGATTCCCTCGGTCTCGTCGGAGTCGCGCTGCGACTCGTTCTCCCCCACGCAAAGGATCGGCTGCAGGCCCGCCCCGAGCGCCACCGGCACCTTGCGCGCCAGGGCCTCGTCGCTCTCGGCGAAGTACTTGCGGCGCTCCGAGTGGCCGAGGAGCACGCCGTCCACGCCCAGCTCGACCAGCATCGGCGCCGAGACCTCCCCGGTGAAGGCACCCTCGGGCTCCTCGTGCATGTTCTGGGCGACCACCCGGACAGGACTCTGCTCGCAGTGCTCGACCGCGGTATTCAGCGAGAGGAAGGGCGGGCAGACCACGACCTCCGGGCCCGACTCGGGGACGCGCGGCAGGAAGTCGGCGAGGAAGCTCTCGGTCTCCTCGCGTGTCTTGTACATCTTCCAGTTGGCGGCCAGGAGCGGCGTCCTCATGAAACGGCGCCCCCTCCCCTCCGCGGGTGCCTAGGCATCGCGCAGCGCCTCCACACCGGGGAGCTTGATGCCCTCCATCAGCTCCAGCGAGGCGCCGCCTCCGGTCGAGATCCAGTCGATCGAGTCCGCGAGGCCGAACCTGTGCAATGCGGCGACGGAGTCTCCACCACCGACGACGGTGTGGCCCGGGGCGGCGGCAACCGCCTCCGCGACGGCGCGGGTGCCGGCGTCGAAGGGCGCTATCTCGAAGGCCCCCATCGGCCCGTTCCAGAAGACGGTCCCGGCGCGGGCGAGCCGCTTGCCGAAGTTGGCCGCGGTGTTGGCGCCCACGTCGAGCCCCATCCAGCCCTCGGGCACGTCGACCCCGTTCAGCTCCCGCGTCTCGGTGCCGGGGTCGAGCTCCCTGCCGAGGACCAGGTCCTCCGGCAGCTCGAGGATCGTGTCGCTGCCCTTGGCCTCGGAGAGCACCCGCTTGGCGGACTCGACCCCCTCCTCCTCGACCAGCGAGTTTCCGGTGTCCCGCCCCTCGGCCTTGAAGAAGCTGAAGCACATCGCGCCGCCGATCAGGATCTCCTCGGCGAAGCCGAGGAAGCGGTCGATCACGCCGAGCTTGTCGGTCACCTTGGCCCCGCCGAGGACGACGATCAGCGGGCGCTGCGGATGGTCGCGGACGGTGGTGAGCTCGACCATCTCCCGCTCCAGCAGCAGCCCGGCATAGCCGGGCAGGTGGTGCGCGACACCCTCGGTCGTCGCATGGGCGCGGTGCGCTGAGCCGAAGGCGTCGTTGACGTAGAGGTCGGCGAGAGCGGCGAGGGCCTCGGCCAGCGCCGGGTCGTTCTTCGTCTCGCCGGGCTCGAAGCGGCTGTTCTCCAGCAGCAGGACCTCGCCGGCGGAGAGCTCGGAGACCATCGAGGCGACCTCGTCGCCGACCACCCCGGGCGCCTGCTTGACCGGCGCGTCGAGGAGCTCGCCGAGGCGTTTGCCGACCGGGCCCATCGAGAGGTTCGGATCCTGGCCCTTGGGGCGGCCGAGGTGTGAGACCAGGATCACGGCGGCCCCGCGATCGCGGAGCAGCTCTACGGTCGGCAGCGAGGCGCGGATCCGCGTGTCGTCAGCCACCACAATCTGACCGCCTCCTCCGCTCCCCGTCCGGGGATGGTTCGCATCACCGTCGAGGGGCACGTTGAGGTCCGCGCGCACGAGCACGCGGCGGCCCTCCACCTCCGCATCCCTGACGCTCGCCTTGCCGAACGAGCGCGCCGCGTTCGCGTCAGGCACCGACGGTCGCCGGCTGCAGCACCTTCTCCGCGAGCTCGACGCAACGCATCGAGTAGCCCCACTCGTTGTCGTACCAGGAGAAGAGCTTGACGAACCTGCCGTCGACGACGATGGTCTGCTCGGCGTCGAAGATCGAGGAGTGCGGATCCGTGACGATGTCAGTGGAGACGATCGGGTCCTCGGTGTACTTGAGGATTCCGCTCAGGGGGCCGTCCGCGGCCTCCTTCATCGCGGTGTTGATCTCGTCGGCGCTGGTCTCGCGGGCGAGGTCGCAGACCAGGTCGACCAGTGAGCCCGTCACGACGGGAGCCCGCACGGCGAGGCCCGAAAGCTTGCCCTGCAGATCGGGCAGCACGAGGCCGATCGCCTTGGCCGCGCCGCTGCTGGTCGGAATCAGGTTGATCGCCGCCGCACGTGCGCGCCGGTAGTCCTTGTGCGGCATGTCCTGAAGACGCTGGTCGGCCGTATAGGCGTGGATCGTGGTCATCAGGCCGCGCTCGATGCCGACCGTGTCGTTCAGCACCTTCGCCACCGGCGCCAGGCAGTTGGTGGTGCAGGAGGCATTGGAGACGATGTTGTGCTTCTCGGGGTCGTAGTCGGTCTCGAAGTTCACACCGAGCACGACCGTGATGTCGGGATCGGTGGCGGGCGCGGAGATGATCACCTTCTTGGCGCCGGCCTCGAGGTGCTTCTCGGCACCCTCGCGCTTGGTGAAGAGCCCGGTCGACTCGATCACGACCTCGACGCCGAGGTCACCCCACGGAAGCGCGGCCGGGTCCTTCTCGTTCAGGACCTTGAGCTCCTTGCCGTCGACGGTGACGCCACCGTCGGAGACCTCGATCTCGCCCGGGAAACGCCCCAGGATCGAGTCGTACTTGATCAGGTGGGCGATCATCTCGGCGTCGATCAGGTCGTTGACGGCGACGAACTCGAGATCCGCGCCGGATTCCTGAGCGGCCCGGAACAGGTTCCGGCCGATGCGCCCGAAGCCGTTGATTCCCACCTTGACTGCCATTTGAAGCCTCCTAGGGGATGCGCGAGTTGGTGTGCATACCCAAATTATCGCCCTCGGGCGAGGCCTGCCCCCGTGCTGAGCACCTAGATCGCCGGGCCTAGCGGTCGTGGGTGACGCAGACCTCGACCAGGTAGCCGTCGGGGTCCGTGAGGCGGCACGCGTACGTGCCGGGGCCGAACGAGGCGGCGCTCCCCGGCTCGGCCACCGGATCGCCGCCGTGCGCCGAGCCGGACTCGAACGAGGCCTTGACCGCCGGAATGCTCTTCGCCGGGAAGGAGATCAGCCCGTAGCCGGGCCGCTGGGAGTCGGAGAGCTCGATGAAGAACTCGGCCTTGATCAGCCCCCAGCTGATCGAGTTCGCCGGAGCGTCCTGGCGGCGCCAGCCGTGCGGGGCCAGGATGGAGTCGTAGAAGGCGCCACTGCGTTCGAGGTCGGAGACTTTGACGGCGGCGTAATTCAGCATCGCGGGGAGATGATCGATCAGGACGGGTCCTGCCGGCCCGCCGCGCCCGGATTGGCTGTCCCTCTCTTGCGCGGCTGACCTTCGGAAACCACCTTACAGTGCGGGCCCAAGACGGTCAGCGCCGCGGCTCCCAGCGAAAGAAGCGGACCGCGATCAGGAGGCCGAACAGGCCCCACCCCACGACGACGGCCAGGTGACCCCACTCGAAACCGAACCCGGTGGTATTCGGGTTCCAGGCCGCGAACATGGCCTCGAAGAAGTGACGGATCGGGAATGCGTCGGCGAAGTTGAGGACGCCGTCCGGGATCTCGTTCTGCGGGATGAAGACACCTGAGAGGAAATAGAGCGGCAGCACGGT
>DATGDO010000084.1:0-6440 GCA_035310805.1 Solirubrobacterales bacterium | reverse complement strand
CGCTTCGTCGTCGGCGACGCCGGGTTCGACTCGTCGATCCCGCTGTTCGCGTTCATCTTCCTGGTCGCCTTGGGGATCGACTACACGATCTTCCTGATGGCGCGCGTGCGCGAGGAGGCCCGCAAGCACGGCACCCGTGAGGGGATGCTGCGGGCCTTGGCCGCCACGGGGCCCGTGATCACCAGCGCGGGGATCATCCTCGCCGGCACCTTCTCCGTCCTGATGACGCTGCCCGTCAGCTTCACCTTCGACCTCGGCCTGATGGTCGCGCTGGGCATCCTGCTCGACACCTTCGTGGTGCGGACGATCATGGTGCCCGCGGCCGTCGAGGTGATCGGTGACAAGGTCTGGTGGCCGTCGACGGCGCGCGCCGGCGGGCGGCTCCGCGAGGAGACCGGGGAGCAGGCGGTTCCCGAGCCGGCCGAGGCCGGCTAGCTCAGCCGCGCCGCAGGCGATCCATCTCCCGGGACACCTCGTCCTCGCTCACCATCCGGCGGCGCCCGTAGGTGTCCCAGGCGTGGATCACGAGGCCGATCCCCCATCCGCCGATCACCCAGGCGGGCCAGAAGTAGCCGGCGCCGGAGATCGCCCAGATGCCGATCAGGACGGCGTTGACCACGAGATAGCTGACGACGTGCTGGGTGAACTCCCGCTTCCGCTTGATGCTCGAGATGGCCGCCTTCCTGAGTTCCTCCTCGCTGCGCGGTGTGAGCTCGATCTCGTCGTTCATCAGCGTCCTTTCCAGACTGGCTTGCGCTTCTCCGCGAAGGCCGCGATGCCCTCGCGGAAGTCCTCGGAGCCGAAGCAGGACTCGCGGAGCTCGATCAGCTCGCGCTCCTGCTCGGCCGTCAGCCGTGAATAGGAATTGAGGGCGTCGATCGCGTGCTTGTTGCCGCGCATCGAGAGCGGGGCGTTGGCTGCGATCTCCGCGGCGCGCGCCACCGCGGTGCTCTCGAGCTCCGCCTCGGCGACGACCTCGTGGATCAGCCCGATCTCCTCGGCCCGGTCCGCGGAGAGGTTGCGTCCGGTGAGGAAGAGCTCCTTGGTGCGCGGCACTCCGATCGCGTCGATGAATCGCTGCAGGCCGGTGTGCCCGTAGATCAGGCCCAGCTTGGCCGGCGGCATACCGAGCTTGGCGCCGCTGGCGCCGATCCGGAGGTCGCAGGTGAGCGTCAGCTCGAGCCCGCCCCCGAGGGCGTGGCCGTTGATCGCCGCGATCACCGGCCAGGGGTGGGCCGCGATCGCCTCGAGCGCCGCGTGGAAGGGGTGCGCGACCAGGGCCTCCGCGTCCCGCTCGAAGGTCTCCGACGGGATCGCGGCGATGTCGTAGCCGGCGGAGAAGGCCTTGCCCGCTCCCGTTATGAGTACGCAGCGGACGTCGATGCCCCGGTCGAGCGAGGGCATCGCCGCCGCGAGCCCGTCCAGCAGCTCGTGATCGAGCGCGTTGCGGGAGTCGGGCCGGTTGAGCGTCACTCGCGCGACGGCCTCCGCGGGCTCGTCGACGAGCAGCTTCCCACCGGCTAGCTCCTCGGCCATGGAGCTGAGGCTATTCGAGGACGACGAGGACGTCGCCCTCGGAGACCGACTGGCCCTCCTCACAGCGGATCTCGGCGACCTTGCCGGGGTCCTCGGCCTCGACCGGCATCTCCATCTTCATCGACTCGAGAATGACGACCGTGTCGCCCTCGTCGACCTGGTCGCCGACTTCGACCTCGATCTTCCAGACTGTGCCGGTGATATGAGCCTCCACGTCTGCCACGCGCGGGGACAATAGTCGCCGGTGGCGCCGGAACCGGGGCGCGTCGTGATCGTGGCCGCCCACAACGAGGCTGACCGGATCGGAGCGACTCTCGACGCGCTCGCGCGGGCGCTGCCGGGCGCCAGGCTGATGGTCGCCGATGACGCCTCGACCGACGGGACCCAGACCGCCGCGATGCGCCACGGCGCCTGGCTGGTCAGCAGGCGGCGTCCGCACGGCAAGGGAGGGAACGTGAGCGCGACGGCGGAGGCGGCGGTCGGCGAGTTCCCCGACGAGGCGACCGCCCTGCTCTGCGACGGCGACCTCGGCGCGAGCGCCGCCGAGCTGGTCGCGCTGGTGGAGGCCGTGGAGGCCGGGCGCTGCGACCTGGCGGTCGGCCGCTTCGCCGATTCGCACGGAGGCGGCTTCGGGTTCACGCTCGGCTATGCCCGCCGGGCAGTGGAGCGGCACTGCGGCGCCAGCTTCGAGGCGCCCCTCTCGGGTCAGCGGGCGATGCGGGTGTCCACGCTGCGCGAGCTGATCCCCTTCGCTGACGGCTGGGGGCTTGAGGTGGGGATGACGATCGATGCCGTCCGGGCGGGCCACCGGGTCGAGGAGATCGAGCTGCCACTCAGCCACCGGATCGCCGGGCACACGCCGGCCGTGTTCCTCCACCGCGCCCGCCAGCTCAGGGACATCCATCGCGCGGTGCGAAGCCGCGCCGGGTAGCGTCCCGGCGATGATCCTGGCGATCGACCAGGGGACCACGGGGACCACCTGCATCGTCTTCGACGATCAGGGCCGCCCCCGCGGTCGCTCCTACAGCGAGTTCGAGCAGCACTTCCCGAAGCCCGGCTGGGTCGAGCACGACGCCGCGGAGATCTGGGAGGTGACCCGCAAGGTCGCGATCGGCGCGCTCGCGGATGCAGCGGTGCAGGGATCGGACCTGAAGGGGATCGGGATCACCAACCAGCGCGAGACGGTGGTCGCCTGGGACCCCAAGACCGGCGAGCCCGCCCACCGCGCGCTCGTCTGGCAGGACCGGCGCACGGCGGCCCGCTGCGAAGAGCTCCGCGAGCAGGGCCACGAGCGCCTGATCCGCGATCGCACCGGGCTGGTGATCGACCCCTACTTCTCCGGCACCAAGATCGAGTGGCTGATCCAGAACGGAGACCTCGGCGAGGGAGTCGTCTTCGGGACGATCGACTCCTGGCTCGTCTTCAAGCTCACCGGGCGCCACCTGATCGACTACTCGAACGCGTCCCGGACGATGCTGTTCGACATCCGCAGGCTTCGCTGGGACGAGGAGCTCTGCGGGCTGCTCGGCGTCGACCCGGGGTCGCTGCCCGAGCCGGTGCCGTCCTCGGATCTCTACGGCACGACCGCGGTCTTCGGAGGCGAGGTACCCGTTGCCGGGATCGCGGGCGACCAGCAGGCCGCTCTCTTCGGGCAGGCCTGCCAGCGCGCCGGGGAGACGAAGGCCACCTACGGGACGGGCAGCTTCGTCCTGCTCAACACCGGCACGGATGCCCCCGAGCCGGGCGAGGGCCTGCTGACCACGGTGGCCTGGGGGCTGGGCGGCGAGGTCGACTACGCCCTCGAGGCCGCCGTCTTCGTCACCGGCGCCGCGGTGCAGTGGCTCCGGGACGGCCTGGGAATCATCTCCGAGGCAGCCGAGACGGAGAGCCTCGCGGCCTCCCTCGATTCGAACGACGACGTCTACTTCGTCCCCGCCCTCACCGGGCTCGGCTCGCCGCACTGGGATCCCTACGCCCGCGGGACGATCGTCGGCCTCACCCGAGGCTCGGGCAGGGCCCACCTCGCCCGGGCCGCGCTCGAGGCGATCGCCTACCAGACGGTCGACGCCGTCCGGGCCCAGGAGGCGGCCGCGGGGGAGAGCGTTCGATCGCTGAAGGCCGATGGCGGCGCCGTGGTCAACTCCTGGCTCATGCAGTTCCAGGCGGACGTGCTCGGAGTGCCGGTGATCGTGCCGGAGGTCGCCGAGACGACCGCCCTCGGGGCCGCCTACCTCGCGGGCATCGCCACCGGCCTCTGGAGCGTCGAGCAGGTGCGCGAGATGTGGCGGGAGGCCGCGACCTACGAGCCGGGGATGCCCGTGTCCGAGCGGGACGAGCTGGTCGGTCGCTGGCGCCAGGCGGTGACCCGGGCGCGGGGCTGGGCCAGGCGGGCGTAACCTGGCGCTGCCGAGAGGGTAGGAATCAGCACGTGTCGCCGTCCGTGACGGCGTTTTTTGTGACGCTGCGGAGCTCCAATCGATGGCCAATGTGAACCCCAAGGACATGAAGCCGCAGATCTACAAGGACCCGCGGCCGGCGGGGATGTTCACGCAGTACCACCGCAGCGCGCGCCGTGGCGTCGGCTGGATCTACGACTTCGCGCGGATGATCCTCACGATCCCCACGATCCTCCTCTATCGGACCCGCGCGATCGGGGTGGAGAACGTTCCGCCGACCGGCCCCGTGATCCTGGCCCCCAACCACTTCAGCCAGTGGGACCACTTCTTCGCCGCCGTCTACCTGCCGCGGAAGGTCCAGTTCATGGCGAAGTCCCAGCTCTTCAAGAACTTCGCGATCAAGTACATCTTCAAGCACGGCGGCGTCTTCCCCGTGCGGCGCGGTCACCACGACGAGGAGTCGTTCATCACCGCGAACATCATCCTCGAGCGCGGCGGCACCATGCTGATGTACGCGGAGGGCGGCCGCTCCCGCAGCGGCGATCTGGGCGAGCCGAAGCGCGGCCTCGGCAAGATCGCGCTCGAGTCGGGGGTCCCGGTCGTACCGGTGGCGATCCACGGCTCGGCCAACGTCCGCGGCTGGAAGCGGCTTCACTTCCCCAAGGTCACGATCCAGTACGGCGAGCCGGTCACCTTCCCGGTCAAGGCCGATCCCGACCGCGACGAGCAGCAGCAGGCGGCGAATCAGATCTTCGACCGCGTCCGAGCGATGTACGTCGACCTCGAGGAGAACGGCCGGCGCGACGTCCTCAAGCGCCTTCGCGAGGGACTGCCCGCCGCGACCCCCTCGCCGGACGCCGCCGACGCCCGCGGCCGCTAGGCGGAGCTCAGCTCGAGGATCGCCGGGATCACGACGTCCCAGGTCTCCCGCGGCAATTCGTGGCCCGTGCGCTCGAGCCGGATCGTGGAGCGACGGTGATTCACCGCCCGAGCCAATCGCCTATTCCTCGTAGCGCGGCTCGAGCTTCTCCCAGAACTCCGGATCGTGGCCGGGGACCATCAGCGCGTAGGGGTAGGTGCGCCGGTAGGCCTGCAGCTCGCGCAGCGAGCGGCGCCAGTTGTGCTCGTCGGCCATGATCAGCGGTTCGGCCTCGCCCCGGAGCTGCCTCCAGTCGTAGGCGGCGTCGCCGACCACGACGAAGTCGCGGCGCGGCAGGTGCAGGATCACCGAGGTGTGACCGGCGCTGTGACCGGGGGTGTAGGCGAGGCGCACCGAGCCGTCCCCGAAGAGGTCGAAGGTCCGCCCGAACGGCCCGTACGACTCGATCAGCTCACCGTCGAAGTCGACCGCGGCGTAGTCGAACGCGTAGTCGTAGTGGGACGGGTGATAGCCCCGGAGCGACGGGAGCCGGCCGGTGGTCGCGGCCTCCCACTCGGTCGTGCTGACCACGAACCGGGCGTCCGGGAAGACCTCGATCGCCGAGGCGTGGTCCTCGTGCAGGTGGGTGAGGACGACCACCGCGATCTCGGCCGCCGCCAGGCCGCGCTGCCTCAGCTGGGAGACGACGTCCCTGCCCTCCTCGACCTCGTAGTGGCGGCCGGAGAAGCGGCCGAGGTTGTCGCGCGGGTCCCTGGTGATCGAGGGATGGAGGCCCGCGTCGACCAGGATGTTCCCGGCGCTCGGATGCCGGGCCAGGTAGGCGGGGACGGGGCGCCGCTCCCAGGTCTCCGGCTTCGATCCGATTCCGAGCGCCCGCAGGCGGGCGATCGGGCCGCGGCCCTGCCGGTCGAAGAACGAGGACGGCCAGAGGGAATCGCCGGTGTGGAGCGGCTCGACGACGACGGCCGCTCCCTCGGTGCCGCCCGGCAACGGCGCCTCCAGTGGGATCGCCTCCGCGTTCACCTTCATGGCAGCCAGCGTAAATCCGGTCGGCTGCCGCGAGTGGGCGGTTTCGTGCCCAGGAAATATGCTCAGCGCGCCATGGCCGAGGGGACGAGCTCGCGCATCTTCGCGCCCGGACTGCTGGACGGGCAGGTCTGCGTGGTCTCGGGCGCCGGCACCGGCCTGGGGAAGGCGACCGCGCTCGAGCTGACGGCCCTCGGGGCGACCGTGATCGGCTGCGGCCGCCGCACAGAGCCCCTCGAGGCGATGGTCGAGGAGGTGAAGGCGCGCGGCGGCAAGGCCGAGTTCGAACCCCTCGACATCCGCGACGACGAGGCGGTCGACGCCTTCATGGACGGGGTCGTCGAGCGCCACGGCCGAATCGACGCCCTGGTGAACAACGCGGGCGGCCAGTTCCTGAGCCCGGCCGAGGCGATCAGCCCGAAGGGCTTCAGGACCGTGATCGAGCTCAATGTCCAGGGCACCTGGCAGATGACCCACGCGGCCGCGACCAAGGCCTTCATCCCGCAGGGCGAGGGCAAGGTGGTCAGTGTCACCGTCTCGCCTCACATGGGGTTCCCCGGAATGGTCCACACGGGTGCAGCCCGCGCCGCGGTGGAGAACAT
>DATGDO010000083.1:0-3358 GCA_035310805.1 Solirubrobacterales bacterium | reverse complement strand
CGGCGGTGACGATCAGCGACTTTCTGCAGATCGTCTACAGGGGCAGCGAGGAGAAGCTGCTCTAGCTAGGGCCGGAGACGGGGGCCAGGACTCTCCTCCAACGGGCTCGGGTTCGTAGCCAAGGGGCTCGGGTTCGTAGCCGCCGCAGGCGGATAGTTCTCACCCACGAGGGTACGGTCTACCCAGATGCCCACCATCGCCATCCTCGACGTCGACGGCACGCTCGTCGACACGAACTATCACCACGCGATCGCCTGGTTCCGCGCCTTCCGCCGTCACGATGTCACCGTGCCGATCTGGCGCATCCACCGCCACATCGGCATGGGAGGCGATCAGCTGGTGGCCGCGGTCGCGGGGGAGGACATAGAGGAGAGGCTCGGGGACGAGATCCGCGAGGCGGAGTCCGAGGCCTACAAGGAGCTGATCGAAGAGGTCCGGACCATGGAGGGCTCGCGGGAGCTGATCGAGGACCTGCGCGGGCGCGACAACGTCGTCGTGCTGGCCAGCTCCGCGAAGGACTGGGAGGTCGAGCACTACCTCGACCTGCTCGACGCGCGTCAGATCGTCGACTCGTGGACGACGTCGGCGGACGTCGAGCGGACCAAGCCGGAGCCGGACCTGATCAAGGCGGCCCTGGAGAAGACCGGCACCGAGGGGGACGCGATGCTGATCGGCGACACCGTCTGGGACGTCGAGGCCGCCAAGCGGGCCGGCGTGGAGACCCTGGCTGTGCTCACGGGCGGCTTCTCGGAGCAGGAGCTCCGCGACGCCGGGGCGAGCGACGTCTTCACCTCGGTCGAGGAGCTCAGGAAGAGCCTGGCCGAGACTCCGCTGAAGGCGTAGCCCCCTCCGCCTCCACCAGCTCCGAGGCGAGTCGCATCGTCTCCTGGTCCAGCTCCGAGTCGACCAGCTCGTAGCGCCCGGCGAGCTCGGCGATCAGTGCCTCCTCGAGCTCGCCGGGGTCGACCTCGCGGCCCAGCTCCTCGGAGACGCTCCCGGAGGTCGCCGGGTCCCACTCGAGCTGGAGCGCCGCGTAGACGGGCTCGAGCACCTGGGCGATCTCGCGACCGCCCGAGGCGACAAGGACACCGCCCATGTGCGCGGCGCCGCGGATCATCCGCTGGCCGATGCCCGCCAGCTTGGTCGCCCCGCGAGCGTTGACGCTGTAGGCGCCCGGGCAGTACTCGCCGGGCACTTCGCCGATCCTCGCCTCCACGCCGAGCCCGCGGAGCGCGTCGGCGATCAGGTCGGCCATCTCCTCGAAGCGGGCGTAGGTGCGCTTCGGAGGGCGCGGGTCGGCATAGGCCCGGGCGAACGCGATCGTGCCGCGGTGGAAGACGGCCGCGCGGCCACCGGCGAGCCGCTCGACCGCCGCGAAGCCGGTGGCCCGCGCCGCCGCGGCGGCGGCCTGATAGCCCGGGCTGGCCAGGTCCTGGCGGCCGAAGGCGACCTCGTTCCCGGGGCGGTGGATGCGGATCGTCGGCGGCAGCTCTCCGGCCGCGACGCGGCGCAGGATCGTGCGGGATATCGCCGTGCTGAGCTCAGGCTGGTCCGGGAACGAGTGCCGGATCAGGCGGAGGGGCTCCATCGCCCAGCGATGATGACGGTGCCGGTCCGCCCCCGCCCGTTCTTCGGCCTCGTCAAGCCTCCGCCGGCGAGATCAGGCCGCCTCGTCCGGTCCGTCGCCCAGCAGCGCCTCGCGCAGGAGCCGCTCCTCCTCGTCGAACAGAGGGCCGATCGTGCGCTCGCGATCGAGCAGGATCCGACGCTTCGTCTCGGCGATCGCCTCGCGGGGGCCGGAGGCGATCCGCCCGGCCAGCTCGATCGCGCGCGGCATCAGCTCGTCCTCGGAGTGAACGGCGCCCACGATTCCCGCCCGCAGCGCCCCGTCCGCATCCAGCAGCCTGCCGGTCAGCGTCAGCTCGGCCGCGACGGGGGCCGGCAGCGCCGCCCGCGCCGCCGCGTAGCTCGGGGGGATGCCCCGGGGCAGCTCCGGAAAGCCGAAGCTCGCCGACTCCGCCGCGAGCCTCAGGTCGCAGAGCAGGGCGAGGGCGAAGCCGCCGGCGAGGGCCGCGCCGTTGACCGCGGCCACCACCGGCCGAGCGCAGCTCGCCACCGCCCGGAAGCAGCCGATGCTCGTCTCGACGAGCCGCTCCCGATGGGCGCGGTCGCCGCCGAACTGGGTGGTGTCCATGCCCGAGCAGAAGGCCGGCGGCGCCCCGGTCAGGACCAGGGCGCCGACGCCGGGATCGTCGCCGAGGGCCGCGAAGGCCTCGGCGAGCTCCACCCGCAGGTCGATCGAGAGGGCGTTTCGCTTCTCGGGGCGCTGCAGCGTGACCACCGCGACGTCCTCGCGGCGCTCCAGGGAGAGCAGACCCGTCATCCGGGCATCATCCCCCAAGAGATGAAGACGCCGCCTCCTCCGCTTCGCGTCCGGGGGCGGCTCGGTCGAAAGGAGGGACGCACTTGAAGTCACACACCGAGTACATGACGTTCAACACGGAGGGCCGGCGCGAGTTCGTCCGGATCACCGAGAACGTGCAGAGCGCAGTCGACGCCGCGGGCGTGGCGGAGGGGATGGTGCTCGTCTCGGCGATGCACATCACCGCGGCGGTCTGGGTCAACGACGACGAGCCGGGTCTCCAGGAGGACACGCTGGAGTGGCTCGACAAGGTGGCACCGCCGAGCTGGAAGGAGCCCGCCAACGAGGTCGCCCGCGAGCTGCTCCCGGACCCGGGCGATTACCGCCACCACCGCGGCGGGGAGGACAACGGCGACGCGCACCTCAAGAACCTGCTGGTGCACCACCAGGCGATCCTGCCGATCACCGAGGGGAGGCTCGACCTCGGCCCCTGGCAGGCGGTCTTCTACTGCGAGTTCGACGGGCGCCGCTCGAAGCGGCTGGTGATCAAGGTGATCGGCGATTAGCTCACCGGCCGCGGCGACGACCCTGTTCGACCAGGTCGGACCGGCGGGCGCAGTCCTCTACAGGCTGCTGTTCGCCGCGATCGTGCTGCTCGCGATCTGGCGGCCCGCTCCGCTGGAGGCGGGGCGGCAGGGCCTCGTTCTCGCCGGCGCCTTCGGCGCGTGGCGCTGGCGGGGATGAACCTCTGCTTCTCCGAAGCGCTCGGGCCTTTCCCGGGGGCAGGGGCCTCGCGCTGGCGATGGGGTTGGCCGCCGTGCTGATGGTCGTCCCGGGGACGCTGGCGGCCGGCGGTGAGTTGCTCGACCCCGGAGCGGCGGCGGTCGCGGCGCTGATCGGTCTGATCGCGCTGGGACAGGGCCTGCCGACGTCCGACGTGATCGGCATCGGGCTGGTCGTCGCCGGCGCGGGAGTGCTCGGATCGTCCGTGGCCGA
>DATGDO010000082.1:0-18263 GCA_035310805.1 Solirubrobacterales bacterium | reverse complement strand
AGTCGATCGAGATCGGGGTGGGCGAAGCGGTTTGCGTGCCGCGCGGCGCGATCCACGGATTCGAGAACCGCGCCAGCGCGGACGCGACGTTCCTCGCGATCGCCAGCCCAGGCGTCTTCGGACCGGACTACTTCCGCGAGGTCGGCGAGGTCCTGGCCGCCTCCGCCGGTGGTCCGCCGGACCTCGCCGCGTTGATGGAGGTGATGCGCCGGCATGGCCTCACGCCGGCCCCGCCCGCTGCCACGGTCCAGGCCTGAGGCCTTCGTTGCTGCGGCTTCCACGTCAGCGACAGCTCGTGCGGCGCCGGTCCGGCCGCTACGTTGTCCAGGCACAGGTCCTGATCGTGGACGATCGAGGGAGTGAGAGGAATGCGTAAGCACGGACACCGGCTCCGCCCTCGCCACGAGCAAGCGGGCTCGGGGCGGGCAAACCGGCGACGCTGATCGGAAGATGTCGGAGAGCGCGGGATGACCATCCTGATCGGCCACGGCGGTGCGAGCGCGATCGCTCCGGCGAACACGGTCGCATCGTTCGAGGCAGCCGCGCGCGCGGGCGTCGAGATGATCGAATTCGACGTTCGGCAGCGGGGATCGCGGCTGCTGGTGGCGCACCTCGCTCCCCAGGCTCGCCGGCGCGGCTGCCTGACTCTCGAGGACGCCCTGGACCACCTCGCGCAGCCCCGCTTCTCGCAGATCGCGCTGAACGTGGACGTGAAAAGCCGGGGCTGCGAGGCGGCGGTCGTGGCGATGCTGCGCGGGCATGGCCTGCTGGAGCGCTCCCTGATCTCCTCCCAGTCGCCGGACGTCGTCGAGACGGTGCGGACGGTCGCCGCCGATGCCCGGACTGCAATCTCGATCGGCGGATACATCTCCCGCCGCGCCAACCGCTGGCAGCCGCGCGCCTGGCGTGAGCGGCTGCTGCATGAGCTCGGCGCTGGCCGCTTCGGCGACGTGATGCTGCACCACAAGCTCGTCGACGCTGAGATTGCGGAGGCCATCGGGCGACTCGGCCGCCGGCTGTTCGCCTGGACCGTGGACGAGCCGGCGCTGTTCGCCAGGATCGCCGGTCTCGGTGTCGCCGGTGTGGCGACGAACGACCCGGCGCGCCTCCGGGCGCCGCGCTGACGGCGCGGTCGCGCGCTTTGGTCCACCGTCTGTAGGTTGCCCGGGGTGGACCTCCTGGAGCTGGCCGACAGGCTGTGGAGCGGCGACCTCGACGTCGCCGGACCTCCCTCGCCCGAGCACCCGGGCGATCAGGAGGCGGTGAATCCGTTCGTCCCTCGGGGCGAGCTGGTCGAGGTCGGGCAGGGCACCGCATTCGTCAGCTCGTTCGCCAACGTCAGCGCATTCGAAACCACCGAGGGGCTGGTCTGCGTCGACAGCGGCGCGCCCTTCTCGGCGGCCGAGATCCACCGGATGATCCGCGCCTGGTCGCCGGCCCGACTCCACACCACGATCTTCTCCCACGGCCACATCGACCACGTACTGGGGACGGGTCCGTTCGAGGCGGAGGCGCGGGAGAGGGGCTGGGCGCCGCCCCGGGTGGTGGCCCATGAGAACGTCGCCGCTCGCTTCGACCGCTACAAGCTCACCGCGGGATACAACAGCGCGATCAACTCGCGCCAGTTCGGCGTTCCGGTCGACTGGCCGACCGACTACAGATATCCGGACGAGACCTACCGCGAGCGGGTCGAGCTCGAGGTTGGGGGGGAGCGCTTCGAGCTCCATCATGCGAAGGGCGAGACCGACGACCACAGCTGGACCTGGGTCCCGGCCCGGGGGGTCGTCTGCCCGGGCGATCTGATCATCTGGTGCGTGCCCAACGCGGGCAACCCGCAGAAGGTCCAGCGCTATCCGCGCGAGTGGGCGGCGGCGCTGCGGGAGATGTCCGCCCTGGGCGCCGAGACGCTGCTGCCCGGGCACGGGCTCCCGGTGGTCGGAGCGGATCGAGTGCGAGCGATCCTCGACGACACGGCCGCGCTCCTCGAGCATCTGCACGACGAGACCGTGCGGATGATGAACGAGGACGCCTCCCTCAACCAGATCGTGCACGAGGTCCAGCCGCCTGCGGAGCTCCTCGGGAAGCCCTACCTGCGGCCGATCTATGACGATCCGGAGTTCGTCGTGCGCAACGTATGGCGCCTCTACGGCGGTTGGTACGACCTCGATCCCGCGGGGCTGAAGCCCGCGCGCAGCAGCGACCTCGCCCGCGAGATCGCCTCGCTGGCGGGGGGTGCGTCCGAGCTGGCCCGCCGGGCGAGGCAGCTGGCGTCGGAAGGCGAGTTTCGTCTCGCCGGCCATCTCGCCGAGTTCGCCATCGCCGCCGCTCCCGGCGATTCCGAGGTGCGCGTCGCGCGAGCGGAGGTCTACGAGAGGCGCTCCGCCGCCGAGCCCTCCCTGATGGCGAAGTCCATCTTCGCCGCCGCGGCGCGCGATCCGCGCTGAGATCAAGGCGTGATCACGGACGGCCCAGAACGACAGCGGGCGTTGGTCTCGGCGATGCTCGACCCGAGCCTCTATCCGCACTCGCCGGCCGGGGTAGAGCTCCGGGAGACCAACACCTCATGGGTCTTTCTCGCCGGCGAGCTCGCCTACAAGGTGAAGAAAGCCGTGAGCTTCGCCTTCCTCGACTACGGCACGGTCGAGCATCGCCACGAGATGTGCCGCGAGGAGATTCGCCTCAACCGTCGCCTCGCGCCTCACATCTACCTGCGCGTGGTCGGGATCGCGCGAGGACGCAGCGGCTATCACCTGACGACGGAGGACGATCGCGATGCGGTCGAGTACGCGATCGAGATGAGGCGCGTTGCGGAGGAGCGCAGCCTCGAGTCGCTGATCCGCGGCGATCTGCTTCAGCCGGGCGATCTGGACGCAGTCGCCCGCCGGCTCGCGAGGTTTCACGCGGATGCTCCTCTCGCGCCGGCGCGGTTCCGGCGGATTAGCGTCCTGACGCAGAGCCTGGAGGAGAACCTGCGGACGCTGGGAGAGGCCGGCCGGCGCGTGCTCGCCGCGACCCGTCTCGACGCAGCGCGACGCTTCACGCAAGCGTTCATGGGCGCGAACCGGGAGCGGATCGAGGCGCGCGCGCGAGCTGGGCTGGTGCGGGAGTGCCACGGCGATCTCCGGGCTGAGCACGTGATCGTGCCGGCCGACGACGAGCTCTACGTCTACGACTGCATCGAGTTCAACCCCGAGCTGCGCTACATCGACGTCGCTTCCGATCTCGCCTTCCTGATCATGGACCTCACCCGGCTGGGGGCGGCTGACGCCGCATCGCGCCTGCTCGCCGAGTACCGCCGATCCGGCGGCGATCCCGGCGACGATTCACTGGTCTCGTTCTTCGCCTCCTATCGGGCCTGGGTCCGGGCGAAGGTCGCCTGCCTGGCCGCGGGTGACGCATCGCGGGGCGATTCAGAGCGTGCGCGCTCGGCGAGCGAGGCGCGGGAGCTGCTTCGACTGGGGCATCGCTTCGCCTGGGCCGCCCGCCTCCCGCTCGTGATCGGCATCTGCGGGGTGGCCGGCTCCGGGAAGACCACACTCGCCACCGAGCTCGGCGCCGCCAGCGGCTGGCCTCGGCTCTCCTCCGATCTCATCCGCAAGCGGCTGGCGGGCATCGCGCCAACCGAGCGTGCAGACGCTCGGCACTACTCGAGCGAGTTCACCGAACGCACCTATCGGGAGATGGGGAAGGCAGCGCAGCGGTTGCTCGAGAGGGGGAACGGCGTGATCGTCGATGCAACCTTCCATCGCCGCGACGAGCGGGAAGCGTTTCGGGCGGGGCTCGGCGAGACCGTCGACCTGCTGTTCGTCGAGTGTCGAGCCCCGGCCGAGATAGTCGCCGCCCGCGTCCGCAACCGGGAGTCCGAGCCTGGGCGCATCTCCGATGCCGACCTCGCCGTCCTCGAGAGGCAGCTCGCGCAGTCCGACCCACTCGAGGAGATCCCCCCCCGGCAGCGCATCCAGGTCCGCACCAATGCGCCCGTTCAGGACCTCCTGGGCGAGATCGAGGCTTCAGTCGATCGGTTGGGCTGGCGCGTGGGCGAGGATCGGTCTCCGGATTGAATGCCTCCGATCATCCGGGTGCACCGGGCGGGAAGGTGCCCGAGGTGGGACCATCTGACCTACCGATCGTGGAGGTGGAGAAGATGAGACTGGTCGTCGATCCCGCGTGACCGATCACCTGACCGCCCTCGATGCTGCCTTCCTCGAGCTGGAGGAGGGCGATGTGTCCGCCCACATGCACATCGGCTGGACGATGGTCTTCGACCCGCTCCCCGGCGGCGGCACACCGGCGATCGAGGACGTCCGCCGGCTCCTCGAGGAGCGGCTTTCGTTGCTGCCGCGCTTTCGACGGCGGCTCTCGTCGCCCAACATCGGGTCGCTGAGCTGGCCCACCTGGGTTGCGGATGAGGAGTTCGAGATCGCCGCTCAGGTGCCACACGCCACCCTGCCGGAACCGGGCGGACGGGACGAGCTGCTCGACTGGCTCGCCGGCTTCTACTCGCGGCGCCTCGACCGCACCCTGCCGCTCTGGGAGATGGTGCTGCTCGATGGGCTCAGCGAGGACAGGTGGGCGATCGCGGTCAAGGTCCACCACTGCCTGGTCGACGGGATGAGCGGCTCGTCCGTGGTTGGGCTGATGCTCGACCCCGTGCCCGAGGCGGGCCCCGAGTCGCAGGGGATGCTCGAGGCATTCCAGCCGCCTCCCGACAGGGAGGACGGGATCTACGGTCCCCTCTCGCTGATCACTCATGGGGTGCGTTCCGGCGTCGACCTCGCGCTGCACCCGGGGAAGTTGCGAGATCTGCTTTCCCGTTCCCGTGGGGTGGCGGAGCTGCTCGTGCGCGACGAGCTCCGAGGCGCCCCGCGCACCAGCCTCAACGTCCCGATCGGGCGCAACCGCCGACTCGCGGAGGTGTCGGTCACGCTGGAGGAGCTGAAAGCCGTGAAACGGAAGCTGGGGGGCACCGTGAACGACGTCGTTCTCGCCGCCTCGGTGGGGGGTCTCCGGCGCCTGCTCGAATCCCGGGGGGAAACGCCGGATCGGCGCGGTCTGCGGGCCATGGTGCCGGTCAGCGTCCGGGAGGCGAGCGAGGCGCTTACGCTCGGCAACCGCGTCAGCTCGCTGTTCGTGGAGCTGCCCGCCGCCGAGCCCGACCCGCACGAGCGCTACCGGCGGACGGTGAAGGCGGCCGAGGCGCTGAAGGGCGGCAAGCAAGCCGCCGGCGCCGAGACCCTGGTGGACATGGCAGGACTTGCCCCGCCGATCCTGCATGCGGCCGTGGCGCGTCTTTCATACACGCCGCGCCTGTTCAACGTCACGATCACCAACGTGCCCGGCATGCAGACGACGCTGTACGCGCTGGGCGCCCCCCTCCGTCACATCTTCCCGCTCGTGCCGATCTTCGCCTATCACGCGGTCGGCATCGCCGTGACCAGCTATGACGGCGAGGTCGTGTTCGGGGTCAACGCCGACCGCGACACCGTGCGCGACCTGGACGTTCTCGAGCGCGGGATCGCTACCTCGCTTGACGAGCTGCAGGAATTGGCGGCGAGCTGAAGGGCACTGGCCGCAACGGTTACGCCGCGATCCGCGACTACGCCGTGATCGGCGACGGCCGGACGGCGGCGCTCGTCGGTAGCGACGGCGCGATCGACTGGCTGTGCCTCCCGGACCTGGACTCGGGCAGCGTCTTCGGCGCTCTCCTGGATGCGGACCGTGGCGGAGCCTTCCGGCTCGCGCCAACCGAGCCCCATGGGGTCGATCGTCGTTACTCACCCGATACGAACCTGCTGGAGACGATCTTTACGACTGCGGATGGCGCGGTCCGCATCACGGATGCGATGCCGTTGCCCCTCAGCGGTCTCGCGCCCAGCCGGGAGCTCGTGCGCCGCGTCGAAGGCCTCTCCGGCGAGGTGGCGCTTCGATGGAGGCTGGAGCCGCGGTTCGGCTACGGCCGCGCGACGCCGGAGGTCAGATCACGAATGGGAGTTCCCGTCGCCGGCGCCGGCGCCGATGCGATCGCGGTCCTTTCGTTCAGCGCCGGCGAGCCATCCCTCGAGCGCGCTGCGATCGAGGGACAGCTCACGGCAAAGGCGGGAAATCGGGCGCTGCTCGCATTGAGCGCCGCCCATGGTGAGCCGCTGGTGCTCTCGCCGCTGGCTGAGATAGAGCGCCGGATGGCGCAGACGGAGGCCTACTGGCGCGAGTGGACCGCAGGTCGCCGCTACGCCGGCCCTTGGCGCGATGCCGTGATGCGCAGCTCCTTGGTCCTCAAGCTCCTGATCCATGCTCCCTCGGGGGCGATCGCGGCGGCGGTGACGACCTCGCTGCCCGAGGAGCTTGGCGGAGTGCGGAACTGGGACTACCGCTACTCGTGGATCCGCGACAGCTCGGCGACCCTCGATGCGCTGCTGGGGGTAGGTTGCCCAAGGGAAGCCGAGTCCTTCTTCTGGTGGTTGCTGCACGCCTCCCAGCTCACACGACCGCGGGTCAACGTCCTTTATCGACTGAACGGCAGGGCGCGAGTGCCCGAATACGAGCTCGACCTGGCCGGCTACGAGTCCTCGCGTCCGGTGCGAATCGGCAATGCGGCCGCCCCGCAACAGCAGCTCGATGTCTATGGCCACCTCCTGCAGACGGCGTGGCTCTTCGTTCGAGCCGGGGGCCGGATCAACACCGACACCGCCTCGCGGCTCGCCTCGACGGCCGACCTCGTCTGCTCGATCTGGGCTCAGGAGGATTCTGGAATCTGGGAGGTGCGAGGCCGACTGAGGCACTTCACCGAGTCGAAGATGATGTGCTGGATTGCGCTCGACCGTGCCTGTCGCCTGGCGGCGGCGGGGCAGATTCCGTCGAAGAGATCCTCTCGATGGCGGTCGCAGGCGGCCGAGATTCGCCGCTTCGTATCTGAGCGCTGCTGGTCCTCCGAGCGCCGCAGCTACATGCGGTTCCCCGGCGCCGCTGAGACGGATGCCAGCATCCTGCTGCCGATCCTGATGGGCTATGGCGCAGGGGAGGCCGAGCGACTGGCGACGACGGTTCGCGGCATTCGCGAGGAGCTTGGTGACGGCCCCTTGCTTCATCGCTATCGCGGCGACGATGGCCTGCCGGGAAGCGAAGGCGCCTTTCTGACCTGCTCCTTCTGGCTTGTTGACGCATTGGCCCGGCTCGGCCAAATCGAGGAGGCGGCGGAGCTGATGGAGGATCTGGTCGGCATCGGCAATGACGTCGGCCTGTATGCGGAGGAGATCGACCCCGCAAGCGGGGCGTTCCTGGGCAACTTTCCTCAGGGTCTTGTTCACCTTGCCCTGATCAACGCGGCAGTCACACTCGAGGAGGCGGCGGCCTGATCTCTGTCTACGGAGCCCTGGCCGGCGGCTTCATCGGCACGCTCGTCCTGACTACGGCCCTGCGTGCCGCGACAGAGCTCCGGCTCACCCGCATCGACCTGCCGTTCCTGCTCGGAACGGCAGTGACCGCAGATCGGGCGAGGGCACGCGCGATCGGCTACGCCCTGCACTTCCTCTTCGGGTTCGTATTCGCGAGCGTCTACTACCTTGTCTTCTCGGCGCTGGGCGAGGCGAGCTGGTGGCTCGGGGCGCTATTCGGTGGCGTCCATGCCGCCTTCGCCGGAACCGCGCTGGTCAACATCCTCCTGCCCTTGATCCATCCCAGAATGGGGACTTCCTTCAGCAGCGCCAGCTCGGCCCCACTCCTGGAGCCCCCTGGCTTCATGCTCCTGAACTATGGGTGGGCTACTCCTGCCGTAATGCTCGTGAGCCACGTGATCTACGGCACCATCGTCGGCGCCGGAGCACACAGCTGACGCTCGATGCAGGCGATCTCCATCGGCGCCCGGTCAGTTCCGTTCCGGGCGGTCATTCGGTCACCTCGAAGCTGAACATCATCCCGCTCTCATGGTGCTCGGCGATGTGGCAGTGGGCCATCCAGAGCCCGGGATTGGAGACATCCAGCAGGACGTCGACGGTCTCACCTGTTCGCACCAGGACCGTGTCCTTCCAGACCAGATTCGGCTCCACAGCTCCGTCCCGGGCCAAGACCAGCAGGCGGCCCGCTCCGTGGACATGGAACGGGTGGTGCATCGGATGGTCGCCGGCGATCTCGTTGAGCAGACGAATCTTGATCTGGTCACCGACGCGGAACCGCCAGTCGATCCCCGCGTTCTCGGCCCCGGTTGCCCGGTCGATCAGCTTCCAGCGCATATTGGCCGGGGTGGTCAACCGATTGATCTCGACCATGTCGTCCTCCCACTCGATTCCACCGGCCGCCCCGTGGTCGTGGGCCTGGTGGCCCTCGTCACGGTCGTGGTGCTCGTGGCCCTCGCTGTCGCGGTGCTGGTGGCCGCCCCCGGCCTCGGCAACCAGCTGAGCCGGCAGAAGCTTCATCCCGCACTCCGGACAGTGCCCTGGCTCGCCGCTCACGATCTCGGGGTGCATTGGGCAGGTGTAGTTCGCCTCGGTCGGGAGCAGCTTCATCCCGCACTCCGGGCAATGGCCGGGCTCCGCCCGGACCACCTTCGGGTGCATGGGGCAGGAGTAGACGACGGGGCCGTCGCCCTCTTGAGCCTCCATGTCCATCTCGGCGATGAAGGCGAGAACCTTGTCGGGCTCCGCCTCGAGGTACGACCCAATTCGCTCACGCTCGGCCGCCATGTCGGCGTTCGTCCGGAGAGACTCGAACTCCCCCTCCAGCGCCGGCTCGGCGCGCTCTTCGCTCACTCGGACCTGGGCCAGCGGATAGATCCGCTCCGGAGTGCGGTGCTCCAGCGTCAGCTCGCCGGCCCGATCGAAGAGGACGTCGACGACGATGCGCTCCGACGGAGCGAGGACGACGTCCTCGACGAACTCCTCGTGCTCGACGTGGCCGCTGTCCCCGCCGACCAGCTTGATCCGCGCTCCGGGCAGAGCGACCCTGAAGACGCGGGTGTTCGCGGTGTTCGTCAGGTAGAGGCGAACCACCTCACCGAGCTTCGCGCTCAGGGAGAGATCGGACTCGCCGTTGACGAGCAGGACGTCGCCGAAGCGACCCATGGCGGAGTGGGTGGTCTCGCTGCGGCTGAAAGACGCGACCTGTCCGTCCTCCAAGAGGATGTCGTCGAGGGTCAGACAGATCTCGCGATGAGCGGGAGGCCAGTAGTCCGGATCTGCTGGCTCGACCAGCACGTTGCCGTATAGCCCGATCTCCTGGCCGTAGTCCTCCCGGACATGCGGGTGGTACCAGTAGAGACCCGGGTCGGGGAAGGAGACATGGGCGGTGAAGCGTTCGCCCACACCCATCGGCTTCTGCGTCTCGTGAGTGCCGTCGTAGCGGTTCTCGACCCTGAGACCGTGCCAGTGGACCGTGGCCTCGGTATCGCCTTGGTTCTCGACATTGACGACGACTTCCGAGTCCTGCCTCACCTTGAGGATCGGTCCGGGAATCGAGCCGTTGTAGGCGAGCATCCGCACCTTCGCCTCGCCGATCTGCTTGGCCACGGGCGCGATGCGCAGGTCGAACTCCTCCCGGTCGGCGAGCTCGACCAGCTCGGGGGCCTTTGCCTCGTCCAGCCCGGTCACGTCCTTGGGGAAGTGGTCTGCGTTCGTACCCATCTTGTTCTCCTGAAGGTCTGGTTGACGTGGGCCCGGCTCGGTCCCTCCCTCAGCGCTCGATCCTGCCCGGCAGCAGGAACGGGTAGGGCCGATGCCTGACCCGCCGACGCCAGGCCCGGTCGAGCCGGCGGATCCGGAGCAGAGCCGCCCACAGCCTCGCGTCCGAGCCGTAGTGGCGGCGGACCTCCTCCTCGCTCAGCGGCTCGTCGATCCGCGCGTTCATCCGCTCGAGGAAGGCGGGGAGCCAGCCCTCGAGGCGCTCCTTGAGCAGGTTTCCGGCGAAGTCGAGGTAGACCTTGCGCCGGTCGCGGAAGCTGTCGAGGATCCCCGGGGCGACGAAGCGGCGCAGCGGCCAGCGGAGCAGCGCCGGAAAGGCCTCGACGAGGAGGTCGAGATCGAGTCGGCACTCGCCCTCCGCGGACCAGATCAGCGGGGTGGTCACGTCGAAGTAGGTGAGCTCGCTCCCATTCCAGGTCCAGTTCGAGAGCTGGGCGTCCAGCCCGACCGACGGGCTCACCGCGGCGGCGATGGTCGCGGCGAGCGCCTCGACGAGCGGATGGCCCGTGTCCGGATCGAGCCCGCCGAGAACCGCCGGCGCCAGCTCCTCGCTGGGAAGGAGCGGCTGGACCACGTAGCCGGCGACCGTGCCATCACCTTGTGCGATGGCGCGCATCTCGGTCTCGACCACGCGGACCCCCGCCGCACGCAGGGCCTCGAGATAGTCCCCGAGGGTCTCCCGGAAGGCCTCGAAGCGCTCCCGCGAGCGGAACGGAGGCAGCCGCTTGCAGGCGTAGCGGGGCGCCTCCGGCGGCCAGCCCAGGACCATCGAGATCTCCCCGTATCCGAGCATCGGAAGGCCACTCTCGTCGCCCGAGGAGAGCGCCGCCTCGACCCGCTCGTCGAGCTCGCGCAGCTCCGCCTCGCTGAGGCCGGCGATCGAGGGGCCCGCACCCACGCCGGTCAAGAGAGCGCTGCGGCAACCGCGGCGACGATCTCGTCCGCCTCGGGCTCGGTGACGATCAGCGGCGGCTTGAACTGCGTGACGGAGTGGTCGTGCTCGGCGTAGACGGCGAAGACGCCGCCGTCGATCAGGCGCTTGGCGGCGAGGACGCCGCCCTGCTCGTCCTCGAACTTGAGGCCCATCGTCATTCCGAACCGGCGAAGCTCGAACGGCATTCCCGCGAACGATCGCTCGAAGCGGGTGCCGAGCTGCTCGACCCGCCCGAGGAAGCCGGGCGCGGTGATCTCGTCGAGCACCGCGCTCGCCGCGACGCAGCCGATCTCGGCGCCGCCGAAGCTGGACACGTACGAGAACGGGTGCTGCTCGAAGAAGGACTCGAGCTCCGGGCGCAGCATGGCGGCGCTCACCGGATAGATGCCGCCGCCGAGACCCTTGCCGGAGATCAGCATGTCGGGCTCGATTCCCTCCTGCTGGTAGTACCAGTAAGTCCCGGTCCGCCCCAGCCCGGTCTGGACCTCGTCGAGGATCAAGAGCGCCCCCGCCTCCCTCGCGGCTGTCGCCACCTCGCCCAGGTAGCCGGGTGCGGGAGGCAGGAATCCGAGCGTCGCGGGGATCGTCTCCAGGATCACCGCCGCCGTCTCGGAGTCGAGCTCACGACGGAGCGCGTCCGCGTCGTTGAACGGGACGTGCGCGAAACCGGCGGGTCCGAAGCCGAACGGCTCGATCCAGCGCGGATCGCTCGCGGCGAGCGCGAAGCCGCCGAGCCCGTGGTAGCCGCCGATCGCGGAGATCACCTTCTGGCGACCGGTCGCCGCTCGCGCGACCCTCAGGGCGAGGTCGACCGACTCGGTCCCCGACGGCGTGAACACGGCATGGGTGAGGACGCCGTCCGTGGTCTCCGCGAGCTGCTCTGCGAGCCGGGCCCGCCAACCGCTGATCAGGTGATGGTTGCCGACGTCGAGGTGATCGAGGCCCTCGCGGACGGCGGCGATCACAGCGGGATTGCGGTGCCCGAGGTTGAAGACGCCGCCGTTGCAGTGGCAGTTCCAGTACCAGCGGCCCGAGTAGGCGTCCCGGAACCTGGCGCCCTCCCGCTCGCCGATCACCAGATCGATTCCGAGTGCCTCGAGGGCTCTCGCCTTGCCGCGGTCGACGTGCGCGGCGAACGCCTCGATCGTCTCCTCCCGGCTCTCGTACGGCTGGGTCGCGGCCGCGGTCTCGGTGTCGCTCGGAGCTTTGATCTGCGCCCTTCTCGTGCCCTCGGTTTCGGCTTGAAGCTAGCGCGTTCCGCCTCCCTCGGTGGCGCCCTGCCCTAGGCTGAGATCAAGATGGCACTCGACGACCGCCTGGACCTCTACGAGGTGAAGACGCAGTTCGAGCGCTTCACCGAATGGCTCGATCTCGGGGCGATCGTCTCGGACCTGGGCTTCCTCCGAAGGGCGCGGCGGACGCTCCTGCCCCTCCCGCTGATCGACCGGCGCGAGCCGATCGACCCATCCGTGCATCTGCCGCCGAAGCGCTCTCGCCCGGTCGCTGCGCTCGAGGGCAAGCGGCTCGCGCTCGTCGCCTCGGGCGGCGGCGGGGCCGCGGTCGCCCTCGCCGGAATCAAGCGTGCCTTCGAGGAGGCGGAGGTTGAGCCGGCGGAGATCATCGGCTGCTCCGGGGGAGCGATCTGGGGCTCGATGTGGGCCGCCGGGATGAGCTCCGACGAGATGGCGGAGTTCTCGCTCTCGTGGCGGCCGGAGGACTACCTCGACATCAAGTGGCTGGGGCTGCCCCGCTTTGCGCTCTCGGCGCTGCGGGGGTTCACGGGCCTCGCCAAGGGTGAGGCGATCGAGCGCCTCTTCGACAGCAGACTGGCGGCGATGGCCTGCGGGGATACGCCGATTCCGATCACGACCATCGTCTACAACATGGATCTCGGCAGGGTCGAGTACTTCGGTTCGACGCGGACGCCCGAGGTGACGATCGGCCATCTGGTTCGGGTGGCGATCGCCCTGCCCCTGTTCATCGAGTCCGTCTCCGTGCGCGGTCACCTCTACGTCGACGGCGGGATCATCGAGAACTGGCCCGCGCAGCCGGTGATCGAGGCCGGCGATCGTTTCGATCACGTGATCGGGGTGAACCTGATGCTCCCGAGGGGCTTCGAGCCCCGCGACATCAGCGGCTGGCCCGGCAGGACGGGGGGCCTGCTCGAGGCGAGTCGTCAGCTCCAGCAGGGCTACCACCTCGAGCTGGCGCGACGGGCGAGGGATGAGCTGGGAGAGAAGCTGACCCTGATCGAGCCGGTCGCCGACAGGGAGACCCGTGGTGTCTCCTTCTACGACCTCTTCCTCGATCGCACCCAGTGGCCGCGGTTGATCCGGCAGGGCTACGAGGCGGCGACGCGGGTCCTGCAGGGATTCGCCTGATCACCGCAGAGGTCACCCCGCACATCGATCGCTCTCGTCGGGGAAGGATCTCGAGGTAGTCGCGCAACCCGCGCTCACGTCCGGTTCAGAGGACGCTTGCCGCGCAGGCCCGTGCGGCGCCGCTCAGGCGGAGGATCCCGAGGTCGCCGATCGCGGTCGTGAAGGTCCCGATGTGGCTGCTGACGAAGCCGAACGAGATGCCGGTGTCCGGGTCGCCCCAGCCGCCGCCCCCGCCGAAGCCGAAGTGGCCGAGCGCCCGCGGCGCCGGTGTCCCAAGACCAAAGGCGTGGTGGAAGCCCAGGCGCCAGCGCATCCGGACGCCGAGCACGCGATCCACGGCACGGGTCTGGACGCGGCCGATCTGCTCGACTCTCTCGGGTGAGAGGAAGGGCGTTCCATCGGCCGCCCGCCCCCCATTCACGAGCGGCACGTAGAGCCGCGAGAGGGAATCGGCGCTCAGGGCTCCGTTCACAGCCGGCATCTCGGTGCGCCAGATCAGCGGGTTCGTGCCCCGGCAGAGCTTCTCGAAGCCGGGGGCGTGCAGAGCTCGGAATCCGGCCTTGGTCACCGGGAGCCAGCCGAGCAGCGGGGTCGCCGCGATGCCCAGCGCCGTGTAGATCCGCAGCGAGGAGCCGACGATCTCCGCGTGGCGACGCCCGTCTCCACCGATCTCAAGGCCCGGGGCCCCGAGCGGCTCCGCGAGCTCCTCCCGCACCAGGTCCCGCATGCCCTTCCCGGTGATCGCGCGGGCGAGGCCCGAGGCGAGCCAGCCGAAGGTGAAGGCGTGGTACGCCGGCTCGCCAGGGGGCAGCTGCGGGCTGGCCGCGGCAAGCCGCTCCTCCATGCCGATGTGGTCGAGCAGGTCGCCGGCGTCGCTCGCGACGGCCTGGACGTCGTGGAGGCCGCCGCGGTGGCTGATCAGCTCGCGCACGGTGATCCGCTCCTTGCCCGCCGCCGCGAACTCGGGCCAGAAGGACGCGACCGGCTCCTCGTAGTCGAGGAGCCCGCGGTCGACGAGACGGTGAAGGACCATCGCCGCGAGCCCCTTGGTCGCCGAGAACCCGAGCGCCTGGGTGTCGGGCCGCCATGGCCGGCTGTGTCCCTTGTCCTCCCAACCGATGTGCAGGTCCGCGAGCCGCCGGTCCCCCGCGCGCACCACGAGCGCGCCGCCGCGTGGCCCGCGTGCCATCAGCTTCCGGAACTCCTCGGCCAGGGGCTCAAAGCCCGGGGCGACCGTGCTGGTCGTGAATGTCGCCGACCTCGACTGTGGCTCGGTGGAGGTGTCCTCTCTCATGAGGCCCCATTCTTACCCCCCGGGGCTATACAGGCGCGCCGGGTGGTAACCCCAACACGCCCGGTCGCAGCGCAACGGCGCTCGACTGCGGATCACGGACTCCGCCTCTTCGCGGGTGCGGCGCGTCATCGAGCTGACCGGTGTCGGCGACCTGCTGCCGTTCGCGGGCTGAAGCCCGCATTCGTCCTCCCACGCCGCGACGAAGCCCCAGCTAAGGTGTTCGAGGGGTAGGCGTGTCGCTCGTCCGCAGAAGCTCGATCGCAGCTCTCGCCTCACTGTTGGCCCTGGCGGTTTTCGGCCTCGCCTGCCTGCCGTCCGACGCGGGCGCCTGGAGCCGCAGTCAGGCCCGCTACCTGCGCGCTGCCGACCACGGGGTCAAGCAGACCGATCGCTGGTGGAATCGCGGCAGGCACTGGTACAGCTCGGTGCTCGGCGGTCGGAAGGTCGTCTCCCTTTGGGGGGTGGTGCCGCTGTTCGAGGCCCTCAACGGGCTGCAGATCGCACAGCCGTCGCGGCGGCACCGCGATCAGCTCAGCCGCTTCGCCTGGGGGGCCCAGCGGTATCTGAATCCCGCCCTGGAGCCTGTGCCGGGTTTCGGCCCGAAGCCCGGTCAGCACGAGGCCGGCAAGACCACCTGGTTCGACGACAACGGCTGGTGGGGCCTCGCCTTCCTCGACGCCTATCAGGCGACGGGCAACGGGCGCTACCTGGCCGATGCCCAGATCGCGCAGAACTTCATCAGCGTCTCAGGCTGGGACAACACGCCGGGCCGGCCCGGCGGCCTCTGGTGGAACACCAACCACAGCTTCTATGCGGGCGAGTCGCTGGCCGGAGGGACGCTGCTCTCGGCGCGGCTCTACGCGATCACCCACGACGAGCACTACCTCGACGATGCGCTCAAGTACATCGACTGGGCGGACGTCTGGCTGACCGACCCCACCACCGGGCTGTACGCCCGCCTTCGCAGGCCGAAGACCTATGGCGACACCTCGGGAGCGACCACGGTTGGGGTGACCGCGGCGGCGGCAGACCAGCGGTCTCTGAGCGCGAACCCGGACGAGGCGGCGAAGCTCGAGGCGGCGGGTGAGGCGACGCCCGCGCCCGGAGCGGCCCAGTCGGCCTACAACAACTATCCGGCCTTCGCGCCCTCCCCGATGCCCTACGTGAACGGTCCCATGATCCTCGCCCACCGGATCATCTGCGAGCAGACGGGCAATGATTCCTTCTGCCGGCGTGCCGACCAGCTGGCCGCCACGACCCTCGCCGTCTACCGGCGCTTCTGGATGGGGCCCCAGTTCGACTTCTGGTACGTGCGCACGATGCTCGAGTTCGCGCAGATGGACGACAGCGGGGACTGGTACGCGATCGCGCAGCGGAGCGCACAGAGCGCGCTCCACCGAGCCCACGACAGGCACGGGCTCTACCTGCGCACCTGGTACGGGAAGAAGGCCTCGAGGGCGAGCGCCCCTGAGGGCAGCCTCCAGCTGCACGCGGCGAACGCAGCCCTCTTCGCCTGGATGGCCGCGCTCGGCCGCTGAGCAGGGCGCCCTACGGGCCGGTGCCGGTTGCCAGCAGGGCGACGCTCGCGAGGACGATTCCCAAGATTGCCCCGACCGAATAGGCGAGGACGAGCCAGCCGCCCCGGATTCGATCGGTCGCCAGGTGATTGATCAGCGTGCTCATGCCAACCTCTCTTTCTCGGGCCTACGGGGTTAGCTGACGGGCTCGCGCCGAAAGAGTGCGCTACGGATTCACCGATTCGCCCACGGAGCAGTGCTCCAGTTGGTTCCCCCGTTCGCGAGAGGCGGCCGCGGCCGCATCCACGCGATTCGGCAGGTTAAATTGCGCAGACCGTACCCAATCGGCACGGACGCTGACAAGCCTATTGCAGGGGGCGGCGGCTTGCGCCGGTTACGCGGCAGCCTTGCGGAGCTTTCCGCCCCGCACGAGCTCTTCCCGAACCTTGCGCACGTGTCCCGTGGAGCAGTTGGCGCGCTTGGCGATCACGCCGTCGGGCTCCTCCGGGCTGCGGCGGAGCTCGAACTCGAGGAGAGCCTGGCGCCGCGAGGCCCAGCCATCACCGTTGGCCCCGATGGTCGCCTTCTCGACGGCCTTCTCGCGCTGGCAGTGCAGACAGAGCCACTGGCCACCCTGCTTGGTCCAACCCTCGGGCCGGCGCGGAAGGGACTTGCTGCCGGCGGCGTAGCGCACGGTCACCTTGCAGCCGGTGCAGGTCCAGCGCCGGGTGCGGGGCGTGCGGGCGCGACTGGGAGTTGCGGTTGTGGTCTTGGACATGAGTTACCTCCGCGGTCGAGTGCTGCGTTCGCGAAGGCTGCCTGTGGATGGAAGAACTGCGCGAAAACGCTGCAAATGCCGGGTTTCCAGAACCCCGGCGGGGTCGTACATGTTAGCAGACGCTGAAACACCTGCAAATCACGCGTTCCGGGTCGATGGGCTCACGCTGAGCGGGCGTTAAGGCGCGGCTCTACCATCCGCTCGCCGATGGAGTCGCTCCCCGGAACCGCTGATCGTGCGATCCAGCCGGCCCCGACGGTCTCCCCGGTGGTGCCGTCACTGCCCAGGATCGAGGCCGGCCGGCGCACACTGATCGCGAACGCGCTGCTCGGCGGGATGATCGTCTCCGGCTTCCTGATGGCGGCCGGAGCGGCGGCGAAGCACTACGGACCCACCCTGCACATCCACCACGGGCTGCCCACCTCGATCCGTGGACCGCTGCACTGGCTCGGCCTCTCGCTGAGCGGCACGGAGTTCGCGATCCTCTTCATCGTTCTGGGCCTCTGCTACCTCGGCGTTCTTCTGCTCGCCGATTCCGTCCGGCTGCGAGTCGGCATCGGGGCGATCCTGGCGCTGCACCTGATCTTCGTGATCGCCCCACCCCTGCTCTCCAGCGACATCTTCAACTACGTCGGCTACGCCCGGCTCGAGGTGGTCCACCACCTGAACCCCTACGTGGACCCCCTGGCCGCCGCGCCGACCGATCCGTCATACATCTATGTCGGCTGGCCGCTCCACACCACGGCCTACGGGCCGCTCTTCACCCTGGCGAGCATGCCGCTCGGATGGGTCAGCTTGCCGGCGGCGATCTGGCTGCTCAAGGCGTTCACCGGTCTGGCCAGCCTCGCCTGCGTGGCGCTGGTCTGGATGTGCGCCACGCGGCTCGGACGACCGGCACTGCCCGCGACGCTCTTCTTCGGGCTCAACCCGGTGCTGCTCGCCTACGCCGTCGGCGGAGCGCACAACGACCTGCTGATGCTGGCCGTCGCGCTCGGCGGCATCTACCTGCTGCTGGTGGGCCGCGAGTCGGGGATCGCGGCGCTGGTCGCGTCCGTGGCCGTGAAGAGCTCCTCGGTCGTCCTGCTCCCCTTCGCGCTGCTGGGTTCACGGCGGCCGCTTCGGGCTCTGATCTGGGCTGGGGTGACCGCGCTGATCCTCGGGGTGATCACGCTCGTCGTCTTCGGCTCCCACGTCTCGAGCCTGCTGCACGTCCTCCACGACGACGCCCGGCTCGAGACGCCGAACGACATCCCCGGGGTGATCAACGACGTCTTCGGGCTCGGGTTCAGCACCGCTCGGCTGGGCAAGATCGGGATGCTGGTCCTGCTGCCGACGATCTGCCTGCTGCTGGTGCGGGTCTACCGCGGCGGCGACTGGCTGGAGAACGCAGGCTGGGCGACCTGCGCGGTCCTCTTGACCACGACCTGGTTCCTGCCCTGGTACCTGATCTGGTTCCTGCCGCTGGCGGCGCTCGCGGTCAGGCCGTACCAGCGCTTCACGGCGCTCGCCCTGAGCGCGCTCGCGATCGGGCTGCAGCTGCCGCTGATCTTCGGGAAGTAGTTGCCCACCGCGCCGGTTATGCGACGGGGTGCGGCGCGCGGCCCGACGCCGTGCGGCCGCCGAGGACAGCTGCGCCACCGCCCACCAACCCGGCCGCGAGCGCGCCCAGTGCCCAGCCGGTGCCACTGAGG
>DATGDO010000081.1:0-9068 GCA_035310805.1 Solirubrobacterales bacterium | reverse complement strand
AGGAGACGACCCGCTGGGACCCCGGGTCGGTCGAGCAGGGGGTCTTCGAGCGCTGGATGGAGGGTGGCTGGTTCCACCCGCCGGCGGAGGGCTCGCCGGGCGAGAACTTCTCGATCGCGATCCCGCCGCCCAACGTCACGGGCGCCCTGCACATGGGCCACGCGCTCAACGGGACGATCCAGGACGTCCTGATCCGCCTCAACCGGATGCGCGGCCGCAACACGATCTGGATCCTCGGCACGGATCACGCCGGGATCGCGACCCAGTCGGTGGTCGAGAAGGAGCTTGCGAAGGAGGGAGCCGAGCGGACCGAGCTGGGGCGCGAGCGCTTCGTCGAGAAGACCTGGGAATGGCGGTACCGGTATGGCAACAAGATCATCGAGCAGTACAAGCGCCTCGGTGCCTCCTGCGACTACCTGCGCGAGCGCTTCACCCTCGACGAGGGCTACGTGCGGGCGGTCTACCGCGTCTTCGCCGAGCTCTACCGCAAGGGCTACATCTACCGCGACAGCTACATGGTCAACTGGGATCCCGGCCTCAACTCGGCGATCTCCGACCTGGAGATCGAGAACCGCGAGGTCACCGACACCCTCTACGAGATCGCCTATCCGCTCGAGGACGGGGGAGAGCTGATCGTCGCCACGGTGCGCCCGGAGACGATGCTGGCGGACGCCGCGGTCGCCGTGAACCCAAACGACGAGCGCTACCGCGAGGCGGTCGGAAAGCACGCGATCCTGCCCCTGGTCGGGCGCCGCCTGCCCGTGATAGCCGACGAGCACGTCGATCCCGAGTTCGGCACCGGCGCCCTCAAGATCACGCCGGGCCACGACCCCAACGACTTCGAGATCGGCCGCAAGCACCACCTGGCCGCGATCTCGGCGATCGGCGAGGATGGCCTGATCACCGACGCGGCCCCCGAGCGCTTCCGCGGCATGACCGCCGCCGACGCGCAGAAGGCGGTGACCGCCGAGCTCGAGGGGGCGGGCCTGCTGCGGGGCGAGCAGCCCTATCGGCACACGGTCCCCTTCTCGCACCGCTCGGGCGAGCGGATCGAGCCGCTGATCTCCCTGCAGTGGTTCTGCCGGATGGACGAGATGGCGAGGGACGCCATCGACGTGGTCAACGAGGGGAAAGTGCGGATCGTTCCCGACGGCGCCAGGCGCCAGTACCTGGACTCGATGGAGAAGATCCCGCCCTGGTGCATCTCCAGGCAGCTCTGGTGGGGCCATCGGCTGCCGGTCTGGTACCGCGGCGACGAGACCTACGTCGGCGAGCAGGCGCCCCAGGGGGAGGGCTGGGCACAGGAGTCGGACGTCCTCGACACCTGGTTCAGCTCCGCGCTCTGGCCCTTCGCGACGCTCGGCTGGCCGGACACCGACGCGCCGGAGTACAAGGCGTTCTTCCCAACCGATGTACTGGTCACCGCGCGGGACATCATCGCCCTCTGGGTCGCGCGGATGATCATGGCCTCGCTCGAGTTCACCGGGGAGGTGCCGTTCTCCGACGTCTACGTCCACTCGGTGATCCAGGCGCCGGACGGCCGCCGGATGTCGAAGAGCCTCGGCACCGGCATCGACCCACTCGACGAGATCGACGAGCACGGCGCAGACGCCCTGCGCTTCGGCCTGCTCGCGATGACCTCGACGCAGGACGTCCGCTTCTCGCAGGCGCGCGTCCAGCAGGGCCGCGACCTCGCCAACAAGATGTGGAACGCGTCGCGGCTGATCCTGATGGAGGCGCGCGACGACGTGGACCCGGAGCCGTGCTCGACTCAGGTCGAGGACCGCTGGATCGCCTCCCGGCTTCAGCGTGCGATCCGCTCAGTGGGCGAGTCGATCGAGGCCTACGACTTCGCCCACGCCGCCCTCGGCCTCTATGACTTCTTCTGGTCGGAGCTCTGCGACTGGTACCTGGAGATCGTCAAGCCGAGACTCTACGACGGCGACCGGGACGCCTCGGCGACCCTGCTCTGGGCGCTCGAGCAGGTGCTCGCGCTCGCGCATCCGATGATGCCCTTCGTCACCGAGGAGATCTACTCCTACCTGCCCGACCGCCCCTGCAAGGCGCTCGCGATCCACTCCTTCCCGCAGCCGGTCGACGCCCTGATCGACGAGGCGGCGGAGAAGGAGATCGGCCAGGCGATCACCTTGACCCGGGCGCTGCGGCGCTGGCGCGATCTGGCCGGCGTGCCGGTCAGGCAGGTGCTGGCCGCCCGCGCCGACGAGGCGCAGCCCCACGAGCTGGTCTCCAGGCTGGCGAAGGTCGAGTTCTCCGAGGATGGCGGCGAGCCGATCGCGACCGTCGGCGGGGTGGAGCTGCTGCGGACGGAGGGGGTGGACCCGGACGCAGTGCGGGCCCGGATCGAGGAGCGTCGCGAGGAGCTCCGCGATGAGGTGAAGCGCGGCGAGGGCAAGCTCGCAAACGAGGGTTTCGTCGCCAAGGCGCCAGCCGATGTGGTCGACGCCGAGAGGGAGAAGCTCGCCGCCTACCGGGCGGAGCTCGAGGAGCTGGGGGGCTGATGCCGGTCATCCAAGTGCGCGGATCGCGCAGGCGCGCGGCCCCCATCAACCCCCTGGGCGGATAGCTCGATCCGAGGAGATCCTGCGCAGGCGCGAGGTCCTGGGCTGGAAGCTCGGGCTCGAGCGGATGCGGCGGCTCTGCACGCTGCTCGGCATGCCGCAGAACCGCTTCGCCTCGATCCACGTCGTCGGCACCAACGGCAAGACCTCGGTGACGCGGATGACCGCGGCGCTGCTCGAGGCTCACGGCGCCTCGACAGGGGCCTACGTCTCGCCCCACATTCAATCCTGGCGCGAGCGAGTCCTGATCCGCGGCGAGCCGATCTCGGAGGTCGCCTTCGCGGAGGCCCTGGAGCGCGCCGAACAGGCCGCGGAGGTGGCCGACCGCTCGGCGGGCGATCAGGGCCCTGTGACGCAGTTCGAGCTGCTCACCGCGGCGGCCTTCGTGGCCTTCGCCTCGGCCCGGGTCCAGTTCGGCGTGATCGAGGCCGGGCTGGGCGGCCGGCTCGACGCCACCAACGTCATCCCCTCGCGCCTCACGGTGCTCACCTCGGTCGGGCTCGACCACACCGAGTGGCTGGGGGAGACGCTGGAGGAGATCGCGGCCGAGAAGCTTGCTGTCCTGCGCGATCACACCAGGCTGATCGCCGGCGACGTCCCGGCGGAGGTCGAGCCGGTCATCGAGCGGGAGCTCGGGCACCGGCACGCTGATCAGGTCCGGGTCGCCGTCGACACTCCGGCCGGCGGGCTGACCTACCCGGAGAGGAACCTGGCTCTGGCGCAATCGGCGACCGAGCAGGTCCTCGGCCGGCTGGATCCGGAGGCGTTGACCGCCCTGCGCGGGATCACGATTCCCGGCCGCGCAGAGCTGGTCCCGGGCGATCCCCCGGCCCTCTTCGACGCGGCCCACAATCCAGCTGGGGCGAGGGCGCTGGCGGAGGCACTGCCCCGGCTGACGGGTGGCGCGCAGGTGATCTGCTGCCTGGCGGTGCTGGAGGGCAAGGACGCGGCCGGGATCGTCAACGGCTTGGCTCCGGCATGCGCCCACTTCGCCTGCACCGAGATCCCACCCGACCGGATCGAGGGATCCGGACGGCCTGGCGGCCGCGGGCGCCCGGCGCTCGAGCTGGCCGCGCTCTGTGAGAAGGCCGGCGTCGAGGCCGAGGCGATCCCCGACCCGCTCCGGGCGTGGGCGCGGGCACGAGACCTTGCCAGGGAGGGAGAGGGCGTGGCGCTGGCGGCCGGCAGCCACTACCTTCTCAGCTGCATATGGACAGAGAGGCCCGCTCAGAGCTGCTGACGATGATGGGACTGGTCGCGATCGTCGTCGCGGTGGTGATCCTTGTCTTCTTCGCCTTCGGCTACGTGTTCGGCCTGCTCTTCCTCTAGCTCCCGAGAGACTCGCAGGTCCGATCACAGGCAGGGTTCCACGCCCTCGTCAGGAAGTACGTACACTCGCGGCTTCCACTCACCCATGCCCCTCGCACTCTTCGGAATCGACGGCGGCCTCGGCCTCGCCGTCAACCTGCTGGTCCTCTTCCTGATCGTCGTCTATCTGGCGCTGATCTACTGGACCTACCTCGACGCGCGACGCCGGATCGAGGACCCGGTGCTGATCGCCTGCGCGACCGCCGCCTCGGTCTTCCCCTACCTGGGCACGATCGTCTACACGATCCTGCGCCCGCCTGAGTTCCTCGAGGACCGCGACGAGCGCGAGCTGGAGCTGCGAGCGGCCGAGCTCGAGCTGCGCCAGCGGATCGAGCAGTCTTGTCCGCACTGCGAGTATCCGATCGAGCGCACCTACCTGCGTTGCCCCAACTGCGAGAGGCGGCTGCGCAATCCCTGCCGCAGGTGCCACAAGCCGCTTGACCCGCGCTGGGGCATCTGCCCGTACTGCGAGACCGAGGTCCGCAAGCAGCGGCCCGAGCGCGAGACGCCTCGCACCGAGCGCGCTCGCGCGGCGCGGCCGCAGGGACAGCGCCCGGCCGCCTCGCGCAGCGACGGGCCCACCCGCCGACAGGACCGCCCGACGGTCGGCGCCCAGCCCCCGCAGCGCCCCAGCGGCTCCTCTCGCTGACCGACATCAAACGGGTCGCTCCTCGACTCCGCCTCGGAGCGCCCTCTCATCCCTCTTCCCTGTAGGTTCCCGCGCCGATGGCGACCGAGCGCACACTGATCATCGTCAAGCCCGACGCGTTCGAGCGTGGGCTGACCGGCGAGGTGATCGCACGCTTCGAGCGCAAGGGGCTTCGCCTCGTCGCGCTGAAGCTGATGCAGGCCGACGAGGAGATCGCCAAGGTCCACTACGAGGAGCACACGGACAAGCCGTTCTTCGGCGAGCTCGTCGAATTCATCACCGGCGGTGAGCTGGTGGCGATGGTGCTCGAGGGGCCGAACACCGTGAGGGCCGCCCGCCAGGTGATTGGCGCGACCGACCCCGTGGAGGCCGACGCGGGCTCGATCCGCGGGCAGTTCGGCACCGAGGTCACCTTCAATCTCGTGCACGGCTCGGACTCGCCGGAATCGGCTGAGCGCGAGATCCGGATCTGGTTCCCCGAGCTGTAATCCTCGCCTCCCGGTCCCCGCAGCGCAAAGCGCTGCTGAAAGCGCTGGGAGTCCGGTTCAGAGCGATCGCATCGGAGGTCGAGGAGACCCGCGAGGGGGAGCCGCGTGAGGTCGTGCTCGCCAACGCCCTGGCGAAGGGCCGGGCGGTCGCGGCGAGACGCCGACGGGGGACGCTGGTGATCGCCGGCGACACCGAGGTCGTCGTGGACGGTCGTGCCCTTGGCCAGCCGGCGCTCGAAGGCGAGGCGCGCTGGTGCCTGGAGACGCTCTCCGGCCGCTCGCACGAGGTCCTCGGCGCCCTGGCGCTGCTCGGACCGGACCGGATCGAGGGGAAGCTCGCGGTCCGCACCGGGGTCGAGTCCACTCGGGTGACCCTCGCGAAGCTCGAACCCGAGCTGATCGACCTCTATCTCGCGAGCGGCGAGTGGCGCGGGCGCGCCGGCGGATACGCGGTGCAGGGTCTGGGCTCGGCCCTGGTCGCGGGGATCGAGGGAGACGTCTCCAACGTGATCGGCCTGCCGGTCGAGCTGCTGCTGCGGCTCGCACCGGAGCTCGCCGGCCGCAGCTAGATCTCCGAATTCGCGGACTTTGGGCATTTAGGGCGAGCCGCTAGGCTGCTCGAACTACTCAGTTTGGCGTCACCGATGAGCGTTCTCAGATCAATCAACCCTGCTCGCGACATGGCCGTCGACCTCGGAACGGCGAACACGCTCGTCTACGTCCGTGGACGCGGGATCGTCGTCTCCGAGCCCTCGGTGGTGGCGGTCGACGTGAGCTCCGGGGAGGTGCACGCCGTGGGCGCAGAGGCCAAGCAGATGCTGGGACGCACTCCGTCGACGATCAACGCGATGCGTCCGCTGAAGGACGGCGTGATCGCCGACTTCGAGGTCACCGAGTCGATGCTGCGCTACTTCATCAAGCGGGCCAACCACAGCCGGCTCACCCATCCACGCGTCGTCGTCTGCGTCCCCTCGGGGGTCACCGGAGTGGAGAAGAGGGCGGTCGAGGAGGCCTGCCTCGGGGCGGGCGCCCGCGAGGCCTACCTGATCGAGGAGCCGATGGCGGCCGCGATCGGCTCGGGGCTGCCCGTCAGCGAGCCCACCGGGAGCCTGATCATCGACATCGGCGGCGGGACGACCGAGGTGGCGGTGATCTCCCTCGGCGACATCGTCGTCTCCCAGTCGGTTCGGGTGGGCGGCGACGAGATGGATGAGGCGATCATGAACTTCTGCAAGCGCGAGCACCAGCTGCTGATCGGCCATCAGACCGCGGAGGACGTGAAGCACGAGGCGGGCTCGGCATCGCCCCTGAACCCGGAGATCGAGGTCGAGATTCGCGGCCGGGATCTCGCCTCGGGCCTCCCCAGGGCGGTGAAGCTGAACTCGGAGGACGTCCGCAACGCGCTCGATGAGCCGATCGCCCAGATCATCGCGGCGGTTCGAGACACTCTCGACCGGACGCCTCCGGAGCTTGCGGGCGACCTGATGGAGCGCGGCATAACCCTGGCGGGCGGTGGTGCGCTCCTGCATGGGATGGCGGAGAGGATGAGCGAGGAGTGTCAGATGCCGGCCCGGCTCGCCGAGTCGCCGCTCACCTGCGTCGCAACGGGGTCCGGCCAGGCGCTCGAGGAGTTCGAGGCGATCAAGCGGGCGCTCAAGAACTCCCGGGTCCGGAGGCGGTACTGAGGGCCGGCTGAGGAGGAGACGCGGCCATGTACCTCCTTCAGAACCCCAACGACATCCCGCCGCGGCTGACGAATCGCCTCAACCTGCGCATCGCGATTCTCGGGGCGGTCGTCGTCGCCGCGATCGCCACCGTGCTCCTCCGGCTCTGGTCGCTTCAGATCCTCGACGGACAGCACTACCGCGCACTCGCCAAGGATCACGGCATTCTCGACGTCCGCGTCCATCCGCCGCGCGGGGAGATCCTCGACCGGACCGGCAAGGTGCTGGTCGACAACCGCACGGTGATGACGCTCCAGCTGCGTCCCTCCGACCTGCCGAGCGACCGAGGCGAGCGCAGGCGCGAGCTGGCCAAGCTGGGGGATCTGCTCGGCCTCTCACGCCGCGAGATCCGCCAGAGAGTCAGGTCGACGCCGCAGTACGCGGGCTACCCCGTGGTGCTCAAGCAGGGCCTCGACCGTCAGCTGCTCTTCTACCTGCTCGAGAACAAGGAGTCCTTCCCGGGCGTGAGCGTCGAACGGACCTACGTCCGCAAGTACCCCGACGGCACGCTCGCCGCGCACATCCTCGGGCTGACCGGCCAGATCAGCCCCCGCCAGCTGAAGCTTCCCAGCTACCGCGGCCTGCAGCCCGGCGACATCATCGGCCAGGCAGGCGTCGAATACACCTACGACAAGTTCCTGCGCGGCACCGCCGGAAGCCAGCGGATCCAGGTGGACGCGCTGGGCCGCCCGCGCGGGACGCTCGGGAACCGCCCCGCGCAGGCCGGCGACAACCTCCGCCTGACCCTGGACTCGGGCCTGCAGGAGGTCGGCGAGCAGGCGCTCCGCGCGAAGGGGCTGCCGAGCGCTTTCGTCGCAATGAACGTGCACACGGGGGCCATTGTCGCGATGGGGTCCTACCCGACCTACGACCCGTCCTTCTACACCCGGCCCCACACGAAGGCCCAGTACGACGCCTTCGGCAACCAGCCCGGCGATCCGCTGGTCGACCGCGCGGACCAGGGCGGCTATCCGACGGGATCGGCCTTCAAGCCGATCACGGCGACGGCGGCTCTCGAGACCGGGCTGATCACGCCGAGCACGATCTTCGATGACACGGGCTCCCTCGACATCGGCGGCTTGGTAGTGCACAACGCGGGCGGCGCCGCCAACGGCCCTGTCGACATGAGCACCGCGCTCAAGGTCTCCTCCGACGTCTACTTCTTCGATCTGGGTCTGCACGCCGAGGCGAGCGGCAACCACGGACAGATCCAGGACTGGGCCCAGAGGTACGGCCTCGGGGAGAAGCCCAACGTCGACCTGCCCGCGGCGAGTTCCGGGCTGATCCCGACCCCGGCCTGGCGCAACCACGTCTACCGGAGCCACAAGAACCCCTACATCGACCGTCCCTGGAACCAGGGGGACAACGTCAACCTCGCCGTCGGACAGGGGGATGTGATGGTCACGCCGCTCCAGCTCGCAAGGGCCTACGCGGCGCTCGCCAACGGCGGCACCCTGGTCCGACCCCACGTCGGGGGCCGGATCGTCAACGTCAACGGGAAGACCGTCGAGCGGATCAAGCCGCCGCCGAAGCGCCATCTCCATATCCAGGAGCAGTACCGGCAGGTGATCCTGGGCGGCATGCATCGGGCCGCCGACGAGCCGGGCGGCACCTCGTATGCGGTAATGGGCAGCTTCCCCATTCCGGTCGCCGGCAAGACCGGCACGGCGCAGCGCGAGGGCCAACAGGACCAGTCCTGGTACGGCGTGATCGCCCCCTACAACGATCCGCAGATCGTCGTCACCGTGACGGTCGAGCGGGGCGGATTCGGCGTCGAGTCGGCGGCTCCGATCGCGCGCGCCATCCTCGAGCGCTACTTCAGCCTCAACAAGAGCGCGGCCGGCGGCATCGACACGGCGGCCGCCAGAGCGGCGGGGCCGGGCTGATGGAAGCCGCCAAGCCTGCGCTCACCATCGCCCCGCGCCGGCCGATCGCCGAGCGCCTCGGCCTGACCGGCATCGATCCCGTCATGCTCGGCGCGGCCGTCGGGCTGATCGCGTTCAGCGTCTTCACGCTCGCTACCTCCACCCAGCACGAGATCGCCGGTCGCCCCCTGTACTTCGTCGAGCGCCAGGCGCTCTACGCGGTCATCGGGATCGCGCTGATGATCGGGCTCAGCCGCTTCGACTACACGCAGCTGCGCGAGGCGCGGCTGAGCATCTACGCGTTCATGGTGGGATCGATCGCGTTCGTGTTCCTCGTGGGCACCGCCGTCCGCGGGTCGAACCGGTGGATCGATCTGCCCTTCTTCCAGTTCGAG
>DATGDO010000080.1:0-4336 GCA_035310805.1 Solirubrobacterales bacterium | reverse complement strand
CTCGCCGGAAACGACACGATCTGCGGCGGCTCGGGCAAGGACACCCTTAAGGGCGGCAAGGGCAAGGACACCCTGAAGGGCGGTCCCGGCAAGGACAAGCTCAAGGGCGGGCCGGGCAAGGACAGGGAAATCCAGTAGGGCACTGGCCCGGAACGGGTTAAGCCCTCGCTCGGTCGAGCGCCACCGGCGAGCCCACCCCCGGTTCGTCTACCTTCACGCCCACCCCGGAGGCCGCCGGGCTCTCCCGGGCCGCGCACCTGCAGGGCGAGGATGCAGAGGCGACGGTCCGCTTCTCGAACGCGAGTGGCGACCCGGACACCTCCGACGCCAACCCGATCGCCGGCCGGGGAATGGCTGCGCGAGCCGTCTAGTCCTGGTCGAAGGTCAGCTCGAAGGCCGGGTGATCCGGCGCGATCCGCCGGAGCTCCTCGTCGGATGCGTCCGCATCGATCCCGAGGAAGCCCTTCACCTCCCAGGCCCACTTGTCCACGTAGAGCCGCAGCAGGGGGAGCTTCTCGGAGTCCGGGACCTCGCTCGCAAGGAAATGACGGACCCGGCGACCCCGGCGTAGCTCGCCCTCCTCCGCGACCCGGAGGTTGCGGACCCACTGGGTGGTGCCCCGCGGGGAGAGCAGGTAGGTCCTGCCGTCGAGCACGAACGGGTTGACCGGGTTGGTGCGCATCTCGCCGCTCTTCCGGCCGCGCACCGCAAGCGTCTGCGAGCCCTGGACGCCGAGCCCGAGCCGATGCAGCCCCGCGACCAGGGGGTTGAAGACGTGCGCTGTGAACCAGTCGGGCTTGTGGTAGACGGCCTCGGCCACGCCGGGCAAGCCTAGCGCCGCGCCCTGGACGGCCAGCCGGGGCTCGATGGTTTCGAGGGAGGCGGCCGGGGTACCCGGCACCTACAAACTCCAGGAAGGGGTGGACGGATGTCAACCATCGCAATCATCGTGATCGCCGTGGCAGTGGTCGCGGTGCTGCTTCTCTTGGCGCGACCCGTCATGCAGCGGCGGCGGGCAGCGCGCGAGCGCCAGCGGGCTCGGCTGCGGGCCGAGGCCGAGGGCCATCGCTCGATGGCGGAGAGCCACCGCGAGAAGGCGGATGAGCTGCGTTCGGCCGCCGAGCAGGCAGAGGAGCGAGCCGGCCGGCACGAGGAGCGTGCCGCCGAGGTCAGCCCGGACTGATCATGTACAGACGAGGCGGCCCGGGGCTGCTCACCATCATCTACTTCTTCGTCGGCGTCTTCGTCGCCGCGGATCACAACTACATCCATCACGGGACCGTCGGGGAGGTGGTCTCGGCCATCCTCGCGATCATCCTCTGGCCGCTGATCCTGCTCTTCGACGTCAACCTGCACATCCACTGACCCGGGGCTCCTGCGGCGGCGGGCCGGCGTGACCGGCCCACTAGATTCAGGGCATGGCCGCGATCGATGAGCTTCGCGAGCGCCTCGGCGAGATCCACGACCTGAGCCGGGCCGCCTCGCTGCTCGGCTGGGACGAGCGCACGATGATGCCGGCGGCCGGCGCCGAGGCCCGCGCCCAGACGCTGGCGACGCTCGCCCGCGTGCGCCACGAGATGTTCTGCGACGAGGAGATCGGCCGACTGATCGATCGGGTCCGCTCGAGCCCCGAGGGCGACGCTCCGCCCGGGGAGTCGGTCCCCGCCGACCTGGTTCGCGTCGCCGCCCGCGACTGGGAGAAGGCACGCCGCGTTCCCTCCGAGCTGCGGGCCGAGCTCGCGCTCGCCGGCTCCCTCGCCGAGAACGCCTGGGTCGAGGCCAAGCGGGACTCGGACTTCGCCCTCTTGCTCCCCCACCTGGAGCGCAACGTCGAGCTGACCCGCCGCTACATCGACTGCTACGAGGGTTTCCCGGGCTTCTCGCATCCGTACGACGCGCTGCTCGACGACTACGAGCCGGAGATGAGCACCGATCGGATGCGCGCCGTCCTGATCGGCCTGCGGGAGGGCCTGGTTCCCCTGGTCCGCGAGGCGGCCTCCAACGGCGCCGCGGGGGCGGACCCGTTCCGGGGCGAGTTCCCGGAGGGCCCGCAGCGCGAGCTGATCGCGGAGCTGGTCGGGGAGCTGCCCTTCCCCGAGGGCTCCTGGCGGATCGACCCGACCGAGCACCCGTTCGCGATCTCGATCGGGCGGGGCGACGTCAGGCTCACCACCCGCTACGACGAGCGAAACCTGGCGATGGCCCTGTTCAGCGCGATGCACGAGGCCGGTCACGGCCTCTATGAGTCGGGCGTCGACCTCGACCTCCGCCGGACACCGCTGTCGAAGCCGCGCTCGCTCGGACTGCACGAATCGCAGAGCCGCCTCTGGGAGAACTGGATCGCCCGCAGCCGTCCCTACCTGGAGCGAATCCTGCCGCGGCTGCGCGAGCTCTTCCCCGGCGCGTTCGACGAGCTCGACGCCGAGGAGCTCTATCGGGCGGCGAACCGCGTCGAGCGCTCGCTGATCCGGATCGAGGCCGACGAGGTGACCTACAACCTGCACATCCTGATCCGCTTCGAGCTCGAGCTGGAGATCTTCGAGGGCGGCCTCGCCGTCGGCGAGCTTCCCGAGGCATGGAACGAGCGCTACCGCGCCTACCTCGGCCTCGAGGTCCCGGACGACGCCCACGGGGTGCTCCAGGACGTGCACTGGGCGGGGGCGGCGTTCGGCTACTTCCCGACCTACAGCCTCGGCAACATCATCGCCGGCCAGCTCTGGGAGGCCGCCGGCCGCGACCTGGGCGACCTGCCCGCACAGATCGGCGAGGGCGACCTGACCTCGCTCGGCGACTGGCTGCGCGATCGCGTGCACCGGCACGGCCGCCGCCTCTCCCCCGCCGAGCTCCTCGAGCGCGCCGGCTGCGGCGAGCTCTCCGTCGAGCCGCTGCTCGGGCACCTGCGTGAGCGGGTGGCTCTGGCCGTCGGGACATCGATCGCGGACGAATGAGGAGCATCCATCCGCAAATTGCGGCTATCTTGAGCGGCCGATGGCCGAGGTAGGACGCCGAAACGGCGTATACGGAGGCTGGACGCGCACAGGCAAGAACCGCGTCTTCGTCCGCGTGCCGACCGAGCTCAAGCGGCAGTCGGTCGACCGGGCGAACGGCTCGAGCGGCAACGGATCCGCCCCGGAGCTGGAGACGACGCCGATCGTGCTCGTCCATGGCCTCGGCTCGAGCCGCGCGCTGAAGCCGCTGATCCGTGCGCTCGGCAGCCGCCGCCCCGTCTTCGCGCCGGACTTGCCGGGCTTCGGGATGAGCGACCAGCCCATCCACCCCCTCGACGTCCCGGAGCTCGCCGACGCGCTGCGGCGCTGGCTGTTCGACAACGGCCTGGCGCCCGCGATCGTGGTCGGCGTCTCGTTCGGATGCCAGGTCGCGGTCGACCTCGCGGCTCGCTACCCGGCCGCGGTGGACCGCCTCGCCCTCGTCGGTCCGACCTTCGATCCCGCGGCCCGCACGCCGGCGCGCCTGGCGCTGCGCTGGGCCCGCAATGCGCGCCACTCCTCTCCCCGCCTGGCGCCGACCGTGGTTCACGACTTCATCGACGCCGGGGCGTGGCGCAGCATGCGCACCTTGCGGCGGGCCCTCGAGGACCCGGTCGAGCAGAAGCTCGCCGAGATCGAGGCCCCGACGCTGGTCGTGCGCCCGGAGCGCGACCACCTCTGCCCGGCGGACTGGACCCGGCGGGTGGCGGAGCTGATCCCCGACGCCGAGCTGGTCGTCCTGCCGAAGGCGGCGCACTCGATCGGGCCGCGTACGGCCGCCCGGCTCACCGCCCTTCTCGTCCCCTTCCTGGCTCCCGCCGACGAAGAGGTCGATGAGGCCGCCGCCGGCTGGTCGAACTGAGGCGATGAGGATCGAGCGACACCGGGGGTGGATCCGCTTCGCCCTCGGCTATCTGGCCGTCACCATCGGCGTGGTCTCCGTCTGGATCCTGTTGGCGCCGAAGGGCTTCTACGAGGACTTCCCCGGCGGCTCGGTGCACTGGGTCTCCGCCCTGCCCCCCTACAACGAGCACCTGGAGCGCGACTTCGGGGCCGCCGGGCTGGGCCTCGCCCTGCTGGCCGGATTGGCGGCCTTCTGGATGGAGCGACGCCTGGTTCAGGCGGCCGCGATCTGCCTGTTCGCGGCCGGCGCCCCCCACCTCGTCTACCACACGACCACCACCGGCCACTACTCGCTCGGGGACAACGCCGCCAGCATCACGGCTCTCGTTCTCGACGTGCTCCTGCCGCTGGCGGTCCTCTACCTGGCGAGCGACCACGCGCAGCGGCACGGTCAGCTCCTCGGCCCGGGCAGGTCCTCCACCGCCGCGCGGTCGATCGCGAGCAGG
>DATGDO010000079.1:0-1529 GCA_035310805.1 Solirubrobacterales bacterium | reverse complement strand
ACCAGCAGGAGCCGCTTCTCGACGTGCGCGACCAGCTGCTCGTAGCCGGGCGCCGTCCCCTCGACGACGATCGTCGCGCCGACGTGCACGTGGATCGGTCCCCGCTCCGCGTGCAGGTTCGACATGTCGGATCCGGAGAGGCGCTGTGGAGTCCTGGTGGCCACGAGCGGGCCAGGCTAGCGAGGGGCTAGGAGCGGCGCTGGACGTGATCGGCGCCAAGCGCGGACGGGCCGGGTGCTCCGAGCAGCGCCAGGGCCAGTCGCAGCTCGTCGGCGAGCATCTCGAGCGCGCGGCGCGCGCCGGCCTCCCCTTCACAGGCGAGACCCCAGAGGGCCGGGCGACCGACCAGCACCGCCTCGGCGCCGAGCGCGAGCGCCACGGCGACGTCGGTGCCGCGGCGGATGCCGCCGTCGATCAGCACTGGGATCCGGCCGGCCACCGCCTCCACGACCTCGGGCAAGGCGTCGATCGTCGCCGGGGCGTTGTCGAGCTGGCGGCCCCCGTGATTGGAGACGACCACGCCCGCCGCTCCGTGCTCGACCGCGAGCGCGGCGTCCTCGCCGGTGATCAGCCCCTTGACCAGGATCGGCAGGTGGAACTGACCGCAGAGCTGCTCGAGATCGGTCCAGGTGATCGAGGGATCGACCAGCGCGAAGACCTCGGCTGTGGTGAGGCTGCGATGTCCGACGGCCGCCTCGATCGCCGGGGCGCGGATCTCCGCCGGCACCTGGAAAGCGGTACGGAAATCGCGCTCGCGCCTGCCCGCGTAGGGCGCGTCGACCGTGAGCAGCAGCGCCTCGTAGCCCGCCTCGGAGGCTTCCTCGACCATGGCGCGGGTCACGCCGCGATCGCGAAAGCAGTAGACCTGCATCCAGCGCCTGCCCTCGGGGGCCGCCCCCGCGACCTCCGCGGGCCGGGTGCTGGTCAGGCTGGAGAGGCACATCACCGTCCCGGCCTCGTGTGCGGCTCGCGCCATTCCCTGCTCGCCGTCAGCGTGGGCGAGGCGCTGGAAGGCGACGGGCGCCACCAGGATCGGCATCTCGAGGTCGCTGCCGAGAACCGTGGCCCGCGTGGTCACCCCCGAGACGTCGACCAGAACGCGGGGGCGCAGCTCCCAGCCCTCGTACGCCTCGGTGTTCCGCCGCAGGGTGCGCTCGTCGCCGGCGCCGCCGGCGAAGTAGCCGTGCGCGCCGGGCTCGAGCTTCTCGAACGCCAGCCGTTCGAGATCGGCGATGTTGATCGGCTCGATGACGCGACAAGGCTATTCGCGCGGCGCGTTGCCATCCTTCGTCCATGCCGAAGCGACGCAGACGCGGCGAGCGGGAGCCGGCTGAGACCGTGGACTACACCGACCCCGAGGGGAACGTGCTCACTCTGCGACAGACGCTGAGCCCGAAGACGATCAGGAAGATCGGGCAGCCGCCTCGCCGCGACGCGGCCTCCGCCGAGGACGTCTGGGCTCGGCGGCAGGAGCTTCTCTTCGAGCGGCTGGCGGTGCGCTGGGAGATAGCCGGACTGCCGCTCGATGA
>DATGDO010000078.1:0-2669 GCA_035310805.1 Solirubrobacterales bacterium | reverse complement strand
GACCGAGGCGCTCGATCCCCGGTAGCCGCGGCGCTCGGCCGTACACTCGGATCGAGATGAACCGCATGCGTTCGCGACTGTCGCTCGGTCGCATCGCCGCCACCATCCTCGAGACCCTTGCCTGGGTCGGTCTCGCCACCGCCCTGGTCGCGCTGCTCGACTCGGTCGCGACCCCCGCCGGCCTCGGCAGTCTCTACCTGATCGCAGTGCTTGCCGTGGCGATTCGCCGCGGTCAGCTGGCAGCGCTCGCCGCGGCCGTGCTCGGGGTGCTGATCCTCAACTTCTTCTTCATCCAGCCCCTGCATCAGCTCACGATCGCCGACTCGGACAACGTGGTCGCGCTCGGGGTGCTCCTGCTCGCGGCGCTGGTGGTGGGCCGGCTGGCGGGGCAGTCGCGCCAGCGCGCCGCCGAGTCGGAGCTGCGCGCGGCGCAGGCGGCGGCGCGAGAGCGGGAGGCGGTGCTGCTCGCCGACGCGGCGACGGCACTGCTCGGCGGGTCCGGGGACCTGGTCGCGGAGATCTCCACCAGCCTGGACGCGGCGGGGCAGGGGGAGCTGCGTCTCGAGGCGAGCGCGGCGCCACAGCCCATTGAAGGCGAGAGGACGCTGCGCCTCCCAACCGAGGCGCGCCCCGTTTGGCTCTACGCGACGGCCTCCTCGGGATGGACGGAGACCGACTTGAACCGGATCGCCATCCCTTTGGCGCGGCTCCTCGACGTCGCCGCAGAGAGGGACCGGGCCGCCGCGCGTGGCGCGGAGGCCGAGGCGGCGCGTCAGGCTGACGCCGCCAAGACGGTGATCCTCCACGCCGTCTCCCACGATCTGCGCTCTCCGCTGACGGCGATCCGCACAGCGGCGGCGGGACTGCGAGAGGAGGGAACGACCCTCGAGGACCGGACCGCATTGATCGACGCGATCGAGGAGGAAGCCGACCGCCTCACCCGGCTGATCGGCAACCTGCTCGATCTCTCCCGGATCGAGGCCGGCGCGGTCCATCCCCGCACCGACTGGTGCGACCTCCTCGACGTGATCTCGACCGCGATCTCCCACGTCCGGGGACCGGACGCGTCCCACCGGATCCAGATCGAGCTCGACGGAGAGCTGCCGCTGGTGCGGGCCGATGCCTCGCAGCTGGAGCGGGTCTTCTCCAACCTGATCGAGAACGCGCTGCGTTTCTCCCCGCCGGACCAGCCGGTGCGCATCGGTGGCGGGGTAGGGGCGGGCAAGGTGACGGTCCGCGTCATCGATCAGGGGCCCGGGGTGCCGGTCTCCCAGCGGAACGCGATCTTCAGCGCCTTCCATACCGGTGACGAGCGAGAGGGGGCCGGGCTCGGGCTCGCGATCTGCAAGGGCTTCGTCGAGGCGAATGGGGGAGAGCTGCGGCTGCAGGCCGACGCGGCCGACGGCACCTCGTTCGCCGTCTCCTTCCCGCTCGTCGAGCAGCCGGCGACCGTCGGATGAGTGCCGGGGAGCCCCGGGTGCTCGTCGTCGACGACGAGCCACAGATCGTCCGCGGCCTCAGGGTGATCCTCACGAACGCCGGCTACCGGGTCGAGGAGGCGACCACCAAGCAGGAGGCTCTCGATGCCGTCTCCGTCCGGCCGCCGGACGCGATCGTGCTCGACCTGGTCCTCCCCGACGGCGACGGGATCGAGGTCTGCACCGACATCCGCCGCTGGAGCCAGGTCCCGATCGTCGTGCTCTCGGCGGTCGGGGACGAGCGACAGAAGGTCCGTGCGCTGGATGCCGGGGCTGACGACTACGTGACGAAGCCCTTCGGCAGCGAGGAGCTGCTTGCCCGGATGCGCGCGGTGCTCCGGCGGCGGAGCGACGAGGGCGACGCGGCGGTTCGCCTCGGCGACCTCGAGATCGATCTGGCCGACCGAGCGGTCAGCCGCGGCGGGGAGGAGATCCACCTCACCCCGATCGAGTTCGACCTGCTCAGCAAGCTCGCCGAGCATCCGGGCCGGCTGGTCACTCACCGGCAGCTGCTGCAGGAGGTCTGGGGGCCCGGCTACGAGGACGAGACGCACTACCTCCGGGTTCACTTCGCCCACGTCCGGGCAAAGATCGAGCCGGACCCGTCCAATCCGCGCTACGTGATCACGGAGCCGGGGATCGGCTACCGCCTGCGGGTCGAGCAGTAGCCGCGGGCCCTAGTCGTCCGCCTCCGCGGATCGCTCGACCGCCTCGATGCCACGGGGCCGGCCGGCGCGAATCCAGCGGTACTGGAGGAACACCCCGATCAGCACCGTCCCGGCGATCGAGATCAGCGGATAACCGCGGGCCAGGTTCACGACGAGCGTGAATGCCACGACCCCCGCCGCGATCAGGTTCGTGGCAAGCAGGATCCGGGATCCCTGTCTCCGGGAAAAGCGTGCCATCGCGAGCAGCCCGGCCAGGAAGCTGACGAACACCGCGACCGCGTACACCAGGACGAGCTCCTGCTCCTGACCGCTGGCGGCGAGGATGATCGCCGCCGAGATCACCGCGTAGACGATCACCGCCAGGACGGGAGTGTGATGCTGGTTGACCCGGGCCAGTCCGCCAGGGAGGAGGCCTGGCGTCCCATCGGGCCAGGTCCGCGCCAGCGCTTTGAGCAGCCCCGGCCCGGCTTGGAATGACGAGGCGGCCGCCGCCAGCAGCAGGACGCTGCTCGAGAGCTGGAAG
>DATGDO010000077.1:0-8028 GCA_035310805.1 Solirubrobacterales bacterium | reverse complement strand
TCGAAGCCAACATCCTCCAGCCGCTGATCGATGCCTTCAACTCGATCCTCAAGTGGCTCCACAACGACATCGGGGTTTCCTGGGGCCTGGGGATCGTCCTGATCACCTGGCTCTCGCGGGCGGTCGTTCTCCCGTTCACCTTGAAGTCGATGCACGGGATGCGCGAGATGCAGGCGCTCCAGCCGCACCTGAAGGAGATCCAGGAGAAGTACAAGGACGACCGCCAGCGCATGCAGCGCGAGCAGATGGCGCTCTTTCAGGAGCACGGCGTCAACCCACTCTCCGCCTGCCTGCCGCTTCTCTTCCAGTTTCCGGTGTTCATCGCGCTGTATGCGCTGCTGCGCAGCAGCACCTTCAAGAACGAGGTCGGAGACACCGGCTGGCTGTTCGTCCCCGACCTGACCCAGCATCCGACCGGCGCGGTGGCCGCCGTGCTGATCGTGCTCTCCGTCCTCTCCACCTTCGCGCTGCTTTTCTTCAACCCGTCGCCGACGACGGGCGGCGCCTCGCAGCGCTACCTGATGGCCGGGATCTTCTCGCTGTTCACGGTCTTCCTGATCCCAAACGCTCCGGCCGGGATCGCCGTCTACTTCATCGCGAGCGGCGTCTGGCAAGTGGCGCAGCAGGGCGTGATCAGGGTGGTCTGGCCGCTGCCACCGGTGCCGACCCCGGAGGAGGTACGGGCGACCAGGCCACCGCCGCCCCCGCCGCGGAAGCGGAAGCGGCGCAAGTGATGCGAGGGCGCGCGACAGCGCGTCCCGTTCAGCCTCGGTCTTAGACTCCGCACGTGGCCGAAGGAGGAGTCGAATCGCAGCCGTCGGTGCTGCCCGAGGAGCCGACCGAGCGCGTTCGCGTCGTGCTCGAGCGGATCGTCGAGGAGCTCGGCCTGGAGGCGTCCATCGGGGTCGAGGAGGGGGACGAGGAGATCCTTGCGAACATCGAGGGGGAGGAGGTCGGCCTGCTGATCGGACGCCATGGCCAGACGATCGACGCGATCCAGTTGCTCTGCTACCAGGCCGCCTTCCGCGGCCGACAGGACCGCAAGCGCGTCACAGTCGACGCGGCGGGCTACCGCCGTCGCCAGGGGGCGTCGCTCCGGCGGCGGGCCGACCTGGCCGCCGAGGACGCCATGCGGCACGGAGAGGCCGTCGAGATGGATCCGATGGGCTCGAACGAGCGGCGGGTCGTCCACGAGCACCTCCGCGACCGACCCGAGATCGAGACCTACAGCGAGGGCGACGAGCCCAACCGCTACGTGGTCGTCGCGCCCCTGCTCTCCGATTGAGCGCCGCCCCAGCCGCCGCCGCGCCCGCCCTGGAGGTCCTGCTCGTGCTGCTTCGCGACCCACGCGCGCCGATCTCGACCTCGAGCGTTCGGCGGGCGAGGGACGTCCACATCGCCGACTCGCTCAGCGGGCTCGAGCTCGAGCCGCTCACGGAGGCGAGGCGGGTCGCCGACCTCGGCAGCGGCGCCGGCCTTCCCGGACTGGTCCTCGCTGCCTGCCGGCCGCAGGCGCGCTTCGACCTGATCGAGTCGGTCGGGCGGAAGTGCGAGTTCCTGCGCGAGGCGATCGAGCGGATGGCGCTCGGGAACACCGCGGTGGTCTGCGAGCGCTCCGAGGACTGGGCCGGCGGGGAGGGCCGCGAGGCCTATGACCTGGTCACCGCCCGGGCGGTCGGCCGCCTCGCGACTCTCGCGGAGCTCGCCTCGCCACTGCTCGGAGGGGGCGGTTTCCTGGCCGCCTGGAAGGGCAGGCGGTCCGCGGACGAGGAGGCCGAGGCGGAGCGAGCTGCGAAGCGCCTCGCGATGGAGTCGGTCGAGGTCAGGCCGGTGAGGCCGTATCCGGGCAGTCGCGACAGACACATCCACCTCCTCCGCAAGAATGGACCGACTCCGAACGGACTGCCGCGCCGTCCTGGTGTGGCGGCCAGGCGCCCGTTCGGGTCCGAATAGCACCAACCCGAACCAATTCGATGGGAACCGTCTACGCGATCGCGAACCAGAAGGGGGGTGTCGGCAAGACGACCACCGCGGTGAACATGGGCGCCGCCGTGGCCGGCGACGGCCAGCAGACGCTGATCGTCGACCTCGACGCGCAGTGCAACGCCACGGTTGCGCTTGGCCTGCCCAAGGACTCGAGGCCCTCGTCGTATGACTGCCTCACCGGGGAGGTCTCGGTGGCCGAGGCGGCCCAGCCGGTCGGGCCGGACAACCTGTGGATAGTCCCGGCCCACGTGGACCTCGCCGGCGCGGCGGTGGAGCTGCCGCGGTTCGACGGCTACGAGACGAGGCTCCGCGATGGGCTCGGTCCGGTCCGCTCGCGCTTCGCCTACACGCTGCTCGACTGCCCGCCATCACTCGGCCCGGTGGCCGTCAACGCACTGGTCGCGGCGGACAAGGTGATCGTCCCCGTGCAGGCCGAGTACCTGGCCCTGGAGGGCCTCGTCCAGTTCCTCGACACCCTGAAGCTCGTCCAGCGCGAGCTCAACCCGAACCTCGAGCTGACCGGGGTCCTGATCACGATGCACGACGACCGCACCCGGCTCTCCAGGGACGTCGAGCGAGAGCTGCGCGAGCACCTGCCGGCGCGAGTCTTCAGGACGGTCGTGCCGCGCAGCGTCCGGATCGCCGAGGCCCCGAGCTATGGCGTCCCGGTCTCGGAGCACGATCCGAAGTCCTCCGGCTCTCGCGCCTACCGCGCCCTCGCCGACGAGGTTCTCTCCCTCGGGGTGGCCGATGGCTGAGCGCAAGCGGGGAATGGGGAGGGGGCTGGCGGCGATCCTGCCCGAGAGCGCCGCGGGCGGGCCCGAGCTCCGCGAGCTCGACGTCACCCAGATCGAGCCGAATCCGGACCAGCCGCGCGCCAAGTTCGACGCCGCCGCCCTCGATGCCCTGGCGGGCTCGATCGGCTCGGTGGGGATGCTGCAGCCGCTGATCGTCCGCCCGATCGACGACGGGCGCTACGAGCTCGTCGCCGGAGAGCGTCGCTGGCGCGCCGCCCGCAAGGCCGGCATCGAGCGGGTCCCGGCCGTCATCCGGACCTCGCCGGAGGACGAGCGTCTGCAGGCGGCGCTGATCGAGAACATGGTCCGGGAGGACCTCAATCCGGTCGAGGAGGCCCGGGCCTGCGCCGCCCTCGTAGACGATCTCGGGATCTCGAAGGAGGAGCTCGCCCGCCGTGTCGGGCGCAGTCGCGCCGCGATCTCCAACCTGATTCGCCTGCTCGACCTCCCCGACCCCGTGCTGGGCCTGCTGGAGCGGGGCGAGCTGACCGAGGGTCACGGCCGGGCGATCCTCCAGGTCTCCGACCAGGAGAAGCGCACGCGACTCGCCAGGCAGGCCGCTTCGGAAGGTTGGTCGGTTCGCGACACCGAGCGGCACGCCGGAGCCGGGCCGCGGCGGAAGAAGGCCGCCCCAGGAGGTCGGATCTCCACCGAGGAGCGAGCGGCGATGGCCGAGGCCGAGGACCTGCTCGGCTCGGCGATCGGCCAGGACGTGCGGGTGCGCCGTGCCGGCGAGGGCGTCAGGGCGGAGCTCCGATTCGATGACCTCGACGAGCTCGAGTCGCTTGCCCGCCGGCTGCGGGAGCGAAGCTAATATGGGAGAGCGCCCCGCAGGCGAAGCCGAGGGGCGACTCGTTTGATCAGCCCGGGCGATTAGCTCAGTCGGTTAGAGCGCTTCTCTGATAAGGAAGAGGTCCCTGGTTCGAGTCCAGGATCGCCCATCGCTCTATCAGCGGGATTCACCGCCTCTCAGCAGGGCCGCCGTTCGGCCAGGATCGGCCCTAATGAAGCGTTATGGAAACCTCTCCTGCAACTGAGGGACCGTCGATGGCCGCTGATCGTTCGAGGTCGCCCGATCAACGCAGCATGCTGCTCGAGATCGGCGAGATCTCCCGCTTCCCTGCCGGAGAAGCTCACCGGCTACACGGGGCCTGTCCGCGGGTGGTGCAGTCGGGGGAATCCGACCGGCGCGGGCCGTTACGGATAGGTCGACGTCGGATAGGTCGACGTCGGATAGGTCGACGCCGACGAGCCGTAGCTCGAGCCGGACTGCCCCGACGCCGTGTGCTCCCCGTGGTATGCCGACAGGCTCGGCAGGCTCGAGGGAACCTGGAAGTCGGGGCACTCGCCTCCCTGGGCGGCCTCCATGTAGGAGCGCCAGATCGGCCCGGAGGTGGGGCCGCCGAAGCCGGTGGAGGCGCGCGAGAGCGGGTGACCGGTCCAGACGGCGGTCGAATAGAGCGGCGTGTAGCCCACGAACCAGGCGTCTGAGAGGTCCTCACTGGTGCCGGTCTTGCCGGCCTCCGACTGGCAGCCGATGGACGTGTAGCCGGCTCCGGTGCCGCTGGTGATCACGCCCTCGAGCACCTTCGTCACCTCGTAGGCCTCCCCGGGAGTCAGCACGCGCTTGCCCTCGCCCGCGCTCGGCTCGTCCACCTTCCCGCCGGGGAAGACGACCCGGTCGATCGCGGTCGCCTCGTGGCGGACGCCGCCGTTGGCGAGGGTGGCGTAGGCGTTGGCCTGCTCGAGCGGGGTGACGCCGACGCTGAGCCCGCCGATCGCGTCGGCCGGGGGGATGTAGCAGTGCCGGCCGCGCTTGCAGGGGATGTCGCGGGCGCCCTTGATTCCGAGCGGCGAGGTGATCCCCATCTCGTAGGCGGTCTTGGCGATGTTGGCGGGACCGACGTCGAGGCCGAGCTGGGCGAAGACCACGTTGACCGACTCCCAGGTCGCCTCGGTCAGCGGGATCACGCCGCCGCCCGGCTCGGCGTTGTTGACCGTCCAGCTCGAGCCGCCGGGGGTCTCCAGCGTCTTCGGCGAGGTGCCGTCGTAGTAGGTCGTGTCGGGGTCGATGCCCTGCTTGATCGCCGCGGTCAGGTCGTAGACCTTGAACGAGGACCCCGGCTGGCGCTGGGCATGGGCGGCGAAGTTGAACTGGCTGGACAACGAGTAGCGCTGGGTCGAGGCGAGCGCGACGATCTTCCCGTTCGAGGGGTCGACCGAGGCCAGTGCCGACGCCGGGCCGCCGCCGGAGTAGCAGACCGAGCAGGAGTCGACGGCGTTCTGCGCGGCCTCCTGGAGGCGGGGCTGGATCGTCGTGTAGACCTTGAGCCCGCCGTTCTGGACGGTGTTCACCCCGTAGCGGTCCTGGAGCTCCTGCTTGACCAGGTCGAAGATGTAGGGCTGGCGGATCGTCGTGTACTTCCGCCCCGGGTGCAGGCCCAGGCCCCGGCCGACCGCGTCCTGGTACTCGCTCGCGCTGATCTTGCCCTGCTGCTCCATCGCCAGCAGCACCTCGTTGCGCCGGGCGAGCGCCGCCCGCGGGTTGAGGAGCGGGTTGTACTGGGAGGGCGCCTGCGGCAGGCCCGCGATCATCGCCGCCTCCGGCAAGCTCAGATCGTGGGCGTGCTTGGAGTAGTAGGTCTCGGCGGCCGCCTCGACGCCGATCGCGGTGGCGCCCTCGTTGGTCCCGTATGAAGCGGTGTTCAGGTACTCGGTCAGGATCCAGTCCTTGGAGTGCTGGTCCTCCTCTTGATTGGCGAGGTGCGCCTCGATCACCTTGCGCCGGAGCGTGTCCTGCGGGTCTGCGATGTAGAGGTTGCGGACGAGCTGCTGGGTGATCGTCGAGCCGCCCTCCACCGGCTTGCCCCCGGCGACGAGGTCCTCCCAGCCGGCGCGGACGATCGCCGAGGGGTCGATGCCGCCGTGGCTGTAGAAGCGCCGGTCCTCGATCGCGACCGTCGCGTCCTTGAGGTCCTCCGGGATCCTCGCGCTGCCGATCGGCTGGCGGATCTTGTCGGAGTGGATCACCCCGATCAGGGAGCCGTCGGCCGCGTAGACCTTCGAGACGGCGCCGTGCGTGATCGGCGTCAGGCTCGCCAGCGAGGGCGCCGAGTTGTAGACGCTGAGCAGCCAGAGACCGGATCCGAGCACGCCGACGGCGAGCATCGACCCGAGCACCAGCAGCGTGACCAGGAATGGGTTTCTCTTGCGGCTCGTGCGTCGATGCCGCCGGCGGGAGCGGGCGCTCATGGTCCGGGAAGGGTACTCAGCGCGGATTCACGAGGATCCAAGTAGTCCCGCCTCGCGCAGGACGCCTTGCGCCTTCTCCCGCAGCTCCGTCTCGTGCGCCTCGCGATCCACCCCGGCGTCGATCGCGGCCTTGACCGTGAGCCGGGCGCCCTCGGGCGTCAGCTCCGCGAGGTGCGCCGAGGTCACCTCTCCGCGCTCGAGCGCCTGCCGGGCCCCATCCAGGTCCGCGTCCGGGCGTAACCAGACGTCCACGGTGACCGGAGCGCTGCTGTTGCCCGCCGAGTGGTTGATGACGACGTCCGTCGCGACCTTCTCGTTGGGGACGACGATCATGCTGCCGTCTCCGCCGTCGACCCTCGTGTAGGTGAGCGCGATGTCGACCACCTTGCCGTGCACCTCGTCCCCGATCGAGACCAGGTCGCCGATCCGGATCGGCTGCGTGAACGCGATCAGGACGCCCGAGACCAGGTTGGCGATCACCTGTCGGCCGGCGAAGCCGATGATGATTCCCAGAACCGCGGTCGAGGCGAGGACGCCGGTGGCGAAGCGCTTGATCGAGGTGAACTGGCTGAGTGCCAGCGCGACGCCGATCAGGATGATCACGAGAAAGAGCAGACGGCGGATCAGGCGCAGGCGGGTCCTGGCCTCCCGCGAGAGCTCGCCCGTCTCCAGGCGCATGGTGGCCTTGACCGCGCGGCCGATCAGGAGGCGGTCGACGACGATCGCGATCACGATCGCGACCGCCAGCGTGATCGCGGCCGAGATCTCGTCGCCGTGGGCTTGCCAGAAGCTCTGGTGCATGAGGGCCGTTCGCTCGGTGGGGGAGTATTAGTCGAGATGACCCGCGCTGTCTTCCTGGACGCCCTCGGCACGCTGCTCGAGCTCCAGCCGCCCTGGACCTTGCTGCGCGATCGGGTCCCGGCCGAGGTCCCCGACGAGCGGCTGATCGCGGCTCTTCGCGCCGAGATGAGCTACTACCGCGAGCACGCCCACGAGGGACGGGACGACGCCTCGCTGGCCGAGCTGCGCGATCGCTGCGCCGCGATCGTCTCGGGCGAGCTGGGATACGAGATCACGGTCGACGAGCTGGTCGAGTCGATTCGGTTCTCCGCCTATCCGGATGTCGCGCCCGCCCTGGGCGCGCTCCGGGACCGCGGCCTGCGCCTGATCGCGGTCTCGAACTGGGACTGCTCGCTGCCCCGGGTCCTCGAGCGCTGCGACCTCGAGGGGCTCCTCGACGGGACGGTCACCTCGGCGGAGGCCGGCGCCCGCAAGCCTGACCCGGCGATCTTCGCTCCGGCCCTGGAGCTCGCCGGCTGCGGGCCGGACGAGGCCGTGCACGTCGGTGACACCGCCGAGGAGGATGTCGCCGGTGCCCGCGCGGCCGGCATCCGCCCCCTCCTGATCGACCGGCGAGGGACGAGGGGCGACATCTCCTCGCTCGAGGAGATCGATCAGCATCTCTGAGGTGGTCGAGGCAGCTGCCCCACACCAACTCGCCGGCTCCTCCGCTTCGGGCCCGCGGCCGGCTCCCGAGTACGTCGGCTTCCGGCGCCGCGCCCTGGCGGCGTCGCTCGACAACGTCACCTGGTCCCTCGGGATCTCGATGATCCTCGGCTGGATCCTCCTCGACGTCGCGAACGCGTCGGCGACCGCTGCCCACTCCTTCCTGATCGGAGAGCTGATCATCGTCGCGAGCAGGCGCAGGCAGTGGCTCGGGGACAGGGCGGCGAGGACGGTCGTCGTGCCTCGCGCGCGCTCGGCGCAGGAGCAGGCGGCCTGACCGTGGAGCGCGAGCTGACCGTGGAGCGCCGGGTGCAGCCGGTCCCCTGGACGCCGAGGGACACCCTCTGGGGCCTGATCGGCGGGCTGCTCCTGGCGATCATCGTGCCGCCCCTGCTGGTCGCCCCCTTCGACCCGGATCTGAAGGGGGACGGCGCCCTGCTCGCCGCGCAGGCGCTCTTCGACGGCCTGCTGCTGATGGTCGCGGTCG
>DATGDO010000076.1:0-2585 GCA_035310805.1 Solirubrobacterales bacterium | reverse complement strand
CGGTCGAGGTCTCGAGCGACGAGGGCAAGCCGCTCGGCCGGCTCAACGTCAGCGAGATCTTCGAGCGCGATCTCGAGGCCGAGGCGGAGAACGTCTACCGGACCACGGACGAGGGGCATCCCGGAGTCGCGGCGATCTACGAGGAGGGCGCACGCTGCATCGCCGGCAGCTACGAGGTCGAGGCGCTGCCCGACCACGAGGACGCCTTCATGCGCCGCTACTTCACCGCGGAGGAGTCCCGCAAAGCCTTCGAGGAGCGCGGCTGGAAGCGCGTCGTCGCCTTCCAGACCCGCAACCCGATCCACCGCGCGCACGAGTACCTGACCAAGTGCGCACTCGAGATCACCGACGGGCTCTTCATCCATCCGCTGATCGGCAAGACCAAGGCAGGCGACATCCCCGCCGACGTGCGGATGCGCTGCTACGAGATCCTGATGCAGGACTACTACCCGAACGACCGCGTCATCCTCGGCGTCTTCCCGTCGAAGATGCACTACGCGGGCCCACGGGAGGCGATTCTGCACGCGATCGCGAGGCGGAACTACGGCTGCACCCACTTCATCGTCGGCCGCGACCACGCCGGCGTCGGTGACTACTACGGCACCTATGAGGCGCAGCTGATCTTCGACGAGCTCGACATCGACAAGCTCGGCATCCAGCCACTCTTCTTCGAGCACTCCTTCTGGTGCAACAAGTGCGAGGGGATGGCGTCGGGCAAGACCTGTCCGCACGGTCAGGAGGACCACGTCTTCCTGAGTGGCACCAAGGTGCGGGAGATGCTCGGTGACGGCGAGCTGCCGCCCGAGGAGTTCAGCCGCGCGGAGGTGGCTCAGATCTTGATCGACTCATACAAGGAAGAAGGAAATGGCTGACGAAAAGGGATTCACCCTCTGGTTCACCGGGCTTTCGGGCGCGGGCAAGACGACGATCTCCCACGTGGTGGAGAAGGAGCTGCGCGAGCGGGGCTCTCGGGTCGAGGTGCTCGACGGTGACGTGATCCGGGAGAACCTCTCCAAGGGCCTCGGCTTCTCCAAGGAGGACCGCGACACGAACATCCGGCGGATCGCCTTCGTTGCCGATCTCCTCTCTCGAAACGGGGTGCCGGTGATCACCGCCGCGATCTCTCCCTATCGCGAGATCCGCGACGAGGCGCGCGAGCTGATGGGCGACCGCTTCATCGAGGTCTTCGTCAAGGCCTCCGTCGAGGTCTGCGCCGAGCGTGACGTAAAGGGCCTCTACGAGAAGGCCTTCAAGGGCGAGATCAAGGAGTTCACGGGGGTCTCGGACCCTTACGAGCCGCCGCTGAACCCGGAGCTCACATTGGACACCGAGCATCAGTCCGTCGAGGACTCGGCCGCGAAGACCCTCGGGCTGCTCGAGGAGCGGCAGCTGATCCCGGCGGCGCAGCCGGCGTAATGCGAGGGTGCTCCGCAGGCGAAGTCGAGAAGCAACCCGTCTAGTTCGGTCGCCTGGGCGGCAGCTCGGGCTCACCGAGGTCATAGGTCGGATAGGCGCAGAAGGAATCGAACATCTTGTGGGAGGGGCCGTGAAAGTCAGAGGAGGCCGTCGCCGCCAGGCCTCTGCCCCGGCAGAGCTCGAGCAGGAACTTGGTCTGAGCGCGGTCGTGGGCAGGGTAGAAGCACTCGACCCCGTCGAGGTCGAGGTCCCCGACCAGGGCGGCGACCTGGTTGGGATCGTCAAGGTCCCAGAAGGGATGCGCGAGGACCGCGGAGCCTACGGCGTCGTGGATGATCTCGATCGCCTCCGCCGCGACGGGCCAGCGCCGGGGGACGAAGGCCTTGGCGCCGGGGATCAGCCACTCCTCGAAGAATGCGCTCATACCCTCCGGGGGCACGCCGGCCGCCTTGGCGATGTGCGGGCGGCCCACGGAGGACGCATCCCCCGCCTGCGCGATCGCATCCTCGAATCGCACCGGGACGCCGTGCGCGTTGAGCCGCTCGACGATCTCCTGAGCGCGGGTGACCCGCTCCTGCTGCGCACGCTCGCAGGCGGGCACCATCGCCGTCGTGTCCACCCAGTAGCCGAGCATGTGCATGTCATCGAGGCCTCCGTGGACGCAGGACATCTCGGTAGCCGGCACCAGGACGATGCCGGCCTTCCTGGCCGCCTCCGCGGCTTCCGCCACTCCGTCGACCGCATCGTGATCGGTGAGCGCGAGCGTTGTGACGCCCGCCTCGACGGCCGCCGCCACGACCTGCGCCGGCGGCAGCTCGCCGTCCGAGAAGGTCGAGTGGCTCTGCAGGTCGATCATCGGCGGCGCAGCATATGAGGATCTCCGCCAAAGCCGACTACGCGGTGCGCGCCGCCGTCGAGATGGCGGCCGCTGGCGACCAGCCCGTCAAGGGCGAGAAGCTCGCCGAGGCGCAGGAGATCCCGCTCCAGTTCCTCGAGCACATCCTGCTCGAGCTCAAGCACGCCCGGCTGGTCAGAGCCCGCCGCGGCGCCCGAGGTGGGTACTGGCTGGCGCAGCCGCCCGAGGAGATCACGCTTGCGAACGTGATCCGCGCGGTGGAGGGGCCGCTGGCGAACATCCAGGACCAGGCCCCGGAGCAGACCAAGTACCC
>DATGDO010000075.1:0-1988 GCA_035310805.1 Solirubrobacterales bacterium | reverse complement strand
ATGAGCAGTTTCCTCCCGAGGATCTGCTCCAGCAGGCGATCGAGGCCGAGCGCGCCGGGTTCGAGGGTGTGGGCTGCAGCGATCACCTTCAGCCCTGGTGGGAGCCCGGTGAGTCCGGGCACGCCTGGGTCTGGCTGGGAGCCGCGGGACAGGCCACGGACGGCCTCGCCATCGGGACCGCGGTGACGCCGCCCGGACCTCGTCATCACCCCGTGTTGATCGCGCAAGCCTGGGCGACCCTGGAGCGGATGTTCCCGGGCCGCCCGTTTCTCGGCATCGGTTCGGGCGAGTCACTGAACGAATCCCCGCTCGCCGCGATCTGGCCATCTGCGTCAGAGCAGGTCGAGCGCATGGAGGAGGGATTGGAGATCATCCATCGCCTCTTCGCTGGAGAGCGCCTCTCCTACGACGGGCGCCACTTCCAGACCGATGAGGCGATCCTTCACACTCGTCCGAACCGTCGGCCGCCGATCTACGTCTCCGGCTTCGGGCCGAAGGCGGCGGGCGTGGCGGCCCGCTGGGGCGATGGGCTCTGGACCCTCGCGGATCCCGAGTCGGCGCCCGACGTGATCGATGCCTACAGGGGTGCCTGCGAGGACGCCGGCAAGGAGCCCGGAGAGATCGTCCTCCAGGCGCAGTTCTCGTGGGCCGAGGACGACGACGCCGCCCTCGAGGGCGCCCGCGTCTGGAAGGGCGCCCAGCCCGACGAGCACTACACCGACGACTGGCATCAGCCGGCCAGGATGCTCGACCACGGTGAGAGCCGGGTCTCCGACGATGACCTGAAGGACGCCGTGATCATCTCCTCGGACCCCGAGGTCCACGCGGATCGCATCCGGGAGGCGGAACGGCTGGGCGCCACCACGATGGCGCTGATGAACGTCTCCGGCGCCGATCCCCATCGCGCCATCGAGGTCTACGGCCGGAAGGTCCTGCCGGTCCTGGCGAAGGCCGCGGCGCGCTAGGGCAGCAGCTCGTTCGTGAGGACGTCGCCGGGCGAGGGCGCCTGCGAGATCAGCTGGTGCGCCGCCATCCACTCGGCGTAGGCCCGCCAGTCCTCGGGATTCATGAAGCCGTAGGGGTGACCCTGGGCATGGGCCAGGAGCGGCAGCGTCGCGTCGACCTCGGCCCGGGTCTGGATCGGGTCGAGGCCCTTGCCGGCCGCCAGCACGGCGTTCGCCGCCTCCTGGGGATGGCCGATCGCGTACGAGGTGCCCTTCGCCAGGGCCGCGATGAAGGCCCGGATCGCCTCCGGATGAGCCGCGGCGGTCGAGCGCCTGGCGACCAGGACGAGCTCGTCGTAGGTGGGGATCCCGAGCCGGTCCACGGGGACGATCCGGGGGTCGAGCCCGCGCAGCCGGAGGTCGACGCCCTCGATGTTGCGGAAGCCGCCGAGGATCGCATCGACCTTGCCGCCGATCAGGGTGGGGAGCAGGTTGAGGCCGACGTTCACCTCCCGGGCTGAGGAGGAGGCCAGGCCGGCCGACTGGAGCATGGTCTGGAGGTAGTCGCTCTGGTAGGGGATCCCGGCGGTGCCGACCGTCTTCCCCTCCAGGTCCGAGGCTCCGGCGATGCCGGCCTCGGGCAGCGAGATCAGCGAGGTGAGCGGCCGGTCCACGATCGCGGCGACCGCCTCGACGTCCAGGCCCCTGTCCCGGGCCAGCAGCACCTCGGGCTCGTAGGAGACCGCGAGATCCGCGCGTCCGGCGGCGACCTCCTTGATCGGCGCGGAGGGATCCGATGGGACCTGCGGCTGCACCTCCAGCCCCGCCTGCTTGAAGTATCCGCGCTCGAGTGCGCTGTAGATGCCCGCGTGGTCGGGATTGACGTACCAGTCGAGGCTCAGCGTGAAGGGCTGGGGGTTCGTCGCGGAGCCGGTCGTCGGGCCACCGCCCCCGCCCCCGCAGGCGGCGAGCCCGAGGGCGAGGGCCGCCGCGACGGCCGTGGCCGGCAGACGCATGGAGCGGCGCTTCCGCGCTGCCCTCATC
>DATGDO010000074.1:0-5101 GCA_035310805.1 Solirubrobacterales bacterium | reverse complement strand
GAGCTCGAGCCTTCCGGGGATCCTGCCCGTCTCCGTCAGCTCCCCGTCAGGGTCTCCCGTCGACGAGCGCCACCCGAGGCGGGCTGTCACCCGGTAGGTCTTCGGCAGATCGAGGAGATAGCGCTGCAGGCGGGTCGCCCGACCGAGGAGGACGACGAGCAGGCCTGTGGCGAAGGGGTCGAGCGTGCCGGCATGACCCACCTTCCCGCCGCGCTCACGCCTGATCCGCGTGACCACGTCGTGGGAGGTCACCCCGGCCGGCTTGTCGACAAGCAGCCCCATGGCGGGGATCGGCTCTGCCCCTGCCATCGCCGGTCAGGAGCCGAGCTGAGAGTCGATCTGCCCGATCAGGAAGTCCACGACCTCCGGGTAGGGAAGATCGGTGCCGAACGCCGCGGCGCGGCGATGGCCGCCACCGCCGTGAACCCTGGCGATCGCCGAGACGTCGACGCGCCCATCGGTCGAGCGCATGCTCACCTTGTGAGCGGCGCGTCCGCTCTCCGCCTGGTCGCGAACGACGGCCGCGACCATGGTCCCGTCGATGGTGCGGAGGTGATCGATGATCCCCTCGGTCAGCGCCTCGCTCGCGCCCGTGGCCCTGTAGTCGTCCTCCGAGATGTAGGTGACGGCGAGACGCCCGTCGTCGCGGAGCTCGATCCGGGCGAGGGCCTGGGCCAACAGCCTGAGCTTCTCGATCGGCGCATGCTCGTAGAGCCGCCGGTAGACGTCGTTGACCTCCACCCCGGCCTCGATCAGCCCGGCGGCCATCCGATGGGAGCGAGCATCGGCGTTCTCGTACATGAACTTGCCCGTGTCCGTGACCAGCGCTACATACAGCGCATTGGCGATCTCCGGGGTCAGCTCGACGCCGAGCAGGCCGGAGAGGTCGTAGACGATCTCGGCCGTGCACGAGGCGTCGACGTCGACCAGGTTGAGCGTGCCGAAGCGCGTGTTGTCGTGGTGGTGATCGATGTTGATCACCTTCGTCCCATCGGTCCGCAGGAACTCGACGGGCATCCGGTCGATGTTGCCGCAGTCGAGGAAGATCACCACCCGGTCGTTGATGTCGGCCGGCGGCTCGTGGAAGACCTCCTCCAGGGGCAGGAAGCGGTACTCGACCGGCAGCGGGAACTCCTTGGCGGCCAGGAACATCACCGAGTCCTTGCCCAGCGCCTCGAGGATCCGGTGAGTGGCGAGCAGCGAGCCAAGGGCGTCGCCGTCCGGATTCTCGTGCGTAGTCAGCAGGAACCGGTCGCCGGCCCGGATCTCCTCTGCGACGAGGTCGAGGTCGCTGGTCAAGACTTCGATCGCTTCCGTCATTCGTCCTCGAGCAGACGAGAGATGCGGTCGCCGCGATCCACGCTCTCGTCGTATTCGAAGGTCAGGGTGGGCGTCCGCTTCATGCGCATACCGGTCGCGATCTTCCTCTGAAGGACGCCATGCGACGAGCGCAGGCCCGCGAGGGAGCTCTTCCGCTCCTCCTCGGATCCGAGCACACTGACGTAGACGCGCGCGGCGCGCAGGTCGGGTGAGGTGTCCACTTCCGTCACGGTCACGAATCCGATTCTCGGGTCCTTGAGGTCGGTCGCTATCGCGTCGCCGAGGATCTCTCGGATCGCCTCGTTGACGCGCCGCATCCGGGCCGTCCCCATCGCTGCGCGACCATAACAGTCGAAGATAAGCGAGAGTCAGGCCGCCCTGACCACGACAAGGCGCTCAGTCGCGAATGTCACGCAGGCTGAGGAGATCCCGCTCGAACGAGCAGCCGTCCGGGAACCGGCTCTCCACGAACCTGATCAGCCCGTCGGCACGGTCCGCGACGTCGGCATCGCCCACCAGGGCGCAGAGCAAGGTCGAGCGCTGCCATTTGTCCTGCCCGTCTATCTCCGCGACCGACGCGCCGAAGCGCTGGCGGAGTCCGTCCTTCAGGGACTTGACGAGCTTGCGCTTGCCCTTCAGGTCATGGACCTCGCCGAAGTGGAGGCGAACCTCGATCAGGCAGACGAAAGGGTTCACTCGCTCCAAAGCCAAGCCTGGGCGGGAGCTACTCGAGCGTCTTCTCGACCTGCCGGGTCTCGAAGAACTCGAGGACGTCGCCCTCCTTGACGTCGGCGAAGCCCTCGAGCACGACACCGCACTCCTGGCCCTCGTCGACCTCCGCGACGTCGTCCTTGAACCGGCGCAGCGAACCGACCTTGCCGCTCCAGACGATCGTCCCGTCGCGCACCAGCCGCACGCCCGCGCTCCGGGAGATCTTGCCGTCCGTGACCAGGCAGCCGGCGATCGTCCCGACGCGCGATGCCTTGAAGGTCTGCTTGACCTCGGCCTGGCCGAGGGCCTCCTCGACCTCCTCGGGCTCGAGCAGGCCCTCCATCGCCGCGCGCAGGTCCTCGGTGACCTTGTAGATCACGGTGTAGGTGCGGATGTCGACGCCCTCGCGCTCGGCGGCCCTGCGCGCCTCGGCCAGCGGCCGGACGTTGAAGCCGATGATCACGGCGTCGGACGCCGACGCCAGCATCACGTCGGATTCGTTGATGCCGCCGGTCTGGGCGTGGATCACATTGACTGGGACCTGCTCCTGGGGCAGCTTGGCGATCTCGTCCTCGAGCGCTTCCAGCGAGCCGGAGACGTCCGCCTTCAAGACGATGTTGAGCTCCTTGAGCTGACCCTCGCTCGCCCTCTGGAAGACCTCCTCCAGGGTGACCTTGCGGGCCTGGCGGCGGGCGAGCTGCTCGGTCTTGAGCCGCGTCTCGCGCTCCTGCGCGAGGGCCCGAGCCTTGCGCTCGTTCTCCACCACCTGGACGTGCTCGCCGGCCTCGCAGACGCCGTCGAAGCCGAGGACCTCCACCGGCATGCCGGGGGTGGCCTCCTCGACCCGCTCGCCCTTGTCGTCGAGCATCGCCCGGACCTTGCCCCAGACGGGGCCGGCGACGACCGCGTCGCCGATCCGCAGGGTGCCTCGCTGCACCAGTACCCCGGTGACGGGGCCGCGGCCTGGATCGAGCCGCGACTCGACGACGGTGCCGGACGCCGCCGCCTTCGGGTTGGCCGAGAGCTCCTCGAGGTCGGTGACCAGCAGGATCATTTCGAGCAGGTTGTCGAGGCCGTCCTTCGTCTTCGCCGAGACGTCGGCGTAGACGGTGTCGCCGCCCCAGTCCTCCGGGTTGAGCTCGTGCTGGGCGAGCTCGGTGCGCACCCGGTTCGGGTCCGCGCCCTCCTTGTCGATCTTGTTGACGGCGACCAGGATCGGGACCCCGGCGGCGCGGGCGTGGTCGATCGCCTCGACGGTCTGCGGCATGACCCCGTCATCCGCTGCGACGACGATCACCGCTACGTCGGTCACCTTGGCGCCGCGGGCGCGCATCGCCGTGAAGGCCTCGTGGCCCGGCGTATCCAGGAAAGTGAGCGTCTTGCTGTCGTGTTGCACCTGGTAGGCGCCGATGTGCTGGGTGATGCCGCCGGCCTCACCTGCGGCAACCTGCGTCTGGCGGATCGCGTCCAGCAGCGAGGTCTTCCCGTGGTCGACGTGGCCCATCACGGTGACCACCGGCGGGCGGTCGACGAGGTCGCCCTCGTCGTCCTCTTCGACCACAGGGGCCGCGACCTCCTCCTCCGCGGCGGTGACGATCTCGATCTTCCGGTCGAACTGCTTGGCGATCGCCTCCACCGATTCGTCGGTGAGCGTCTGGGTGAGCGTCGCCATCTCACCCTCCTTCATCAAGGCCTTGATCACCTCGGCGGCGGAGAGCCCTAGGCTCTCGGCGACCTCGCGGACGGTGGCCCCGGAGTTGACCTTGATCGCCGGCTGCTCCTCGGGCTGCTTCAGCTCCTTGTCGCTGGGCTCTTCGAGCAGCGGACGCCGGCGACGTCCGCCGCGACGGCGGGGCGGACGCGGCGGCGGCTGGGTCTTTGCGATGTGGTCGCGGCGGGCGGCCTGCGAGTCGATCACGACGCGGCGCCGGCGCTTGGCCGTCCCCCTCTTGGCCGCAGCGGCGGAGGCGCCGTCCCCCGCGGGCTTGGCCTCCCCTTTCGGAGCGCCGTCCCCCCGCGGCTTCGCTGCGGGAGCGGGTTCGGCGGCGGTCTTCGTTGCGGCGGACTGCGCCTTCGGCGCCGCCTCGGCCTCCGTCGAGGCCTTGGTGGACGCGCCGCCCGAGGCGCCGTCTCCTGAGCCCTTCAGCGCGGCGAGGGCGTCGGACTCCTCGACGCTCGACTGGGCGGCCTTGGCCTCGACCCCGGCAGCCTTGAGCGCAGCGAGGAGCTCCTTGCTGCTCAGGCCCTGGGCCTTGGCGATCTCGTGTACGCGCTTCTTCGCCATCCCCTACTCGGCCGCCTGCTCCTCGCTGGATCCCGCGGCGGTCTGAGTGGCCGCCGAATGTGTGCTGGCCTCCCCGTCGGACTGGCCGCCGTCCTCGGACGCCTCGGGTTCCTCGGCGGCGGGCTCTTCCTCGGGGGCGGGCTCCTCCTCCGCTTCCTCCGAGGGAGCCGGCGCCTCCTCTTCGGGTTCGGCGGCCGGCGCCTCCTCTTCGGCCTCGGCGGACGCCTCCTCGGCCTCGCCGCTCTCGTCGTACTGGCTCTCGGCCTTCTCGACCAGCTCCTTCACGGCGGCATCGTCCAGATCGCCGGCGGCGACCGTTGCGACCTCCTCGTCGCTGAGGGCGCCGAGCACCCCGACCTGGTTGGTGCTGAAGCGGGCCAGCGCCTGATGCTGGGGCAGGCCGCAGAACTGCGAGCCCTGTAGCGCGGCGTTCGGGCAGCGTCGGCCGGTGGTCATCACGGCCTTGCAGCGGCCGTCGGCGGCCTCCTCGCCCTCGTACTCGATCTCCTCCTCCTGCTGGGCGAACTCGGTCTCCGAGGTTATGTCCACCTTCCAGCCGGTCAGCCGCGCCGCGAGGCGGGCGTTCTGACCGTCGCGCCCGATCGCCAGCGAGAGCTGGTCGTCCGGGACGATCACCGTCGCCTCCTTGGTGTCGTCATCGACGAGCACCTCGCGGACCCTTGCCGGAGAGAGCGCCTTGGCGACGAAGCGGGCGGGCTCCTCGTTGTAAGGAATGATGTCGATCTTCTCGCCGCGCAGTTCGGAGACGACCATGCGGACGCGCGA
>DATGDO010000073.1:0-4551 GCA_035310805.1 Solirubrobacterales bacterium | reverse complement strand
CACCAGCCCGGCGAGGCCACCACGCAAGATGTCCGAGATCAGCGGCAGGCCATCGAAGCCGTGGTGTGCGACGACGACAACATCGGCGTCCGGTGCGCCGTCGAGCAGCGCCCCCACCCCGCCGAGTCGCGGCGGCAGCAGGTGTCGGAGCCGGTCCGCCCGGGCGGCCAGACGGGGATCGCGCTCGGCGATGCGCGCAATCGCGCGGGCGCGACGCTCCGGGGTGAAGCGGGTGCCCTCCGGGTAGATCAGCACGCCGTCGCCCGGCCCGAGGCCGTGGGCGAGCTCTCGCACCCGCCTCACCTCCTGCGCCTCGCCGGTCCCGCGGCGCACGAAGTAGTTCGGGAGCCGTCGCCCGGCGACGTCGAGGCAGGGATCCGCGAGCAGCTCGCGCTTGAGCACGTACCGGAGCCGGATCCCGTGCGGGCCGGCGACGAGGTTCGCAGGCAGCAGGGTGTCGGCGATGCTCGCATGGCGCATCAGCACGATCACGGGCCCCGGCGCAATGACGTCGTCGCCCACCACCTCGAGCCGCACGCGAAACAACACCCGCACCGTGCCGAGCAGCAAGCCGGCCCATCTCTGTTGGAGGTGCCAGGTCGCCTCGCGCAGCCACGCGCCGCGCCGACCGCCGAGACTGAAGATCCAGACCGCCGCCAGCGCGGCGAGGCCCACCACCTCCGCCGCGAGGTAGACCCAGAGGCAGACGACAAGCCGCGCGGCGGTCGGCGGCACGCCGGACATCACCCGGCGCACCGCGTCGATGAGCAGGCCGACGACCAGCAGCACCGGCAGCAGGGCCGTGACCAGCACGAGACCCAGCACGAGCGGTGGGATCGTGCGCAGCCGCCGCCGCACTGTCTCCGCCCGGGTCTCATCCACGCCACCCTGCTGCACGCCGCCATCCTGCCACCGCCGGGCTGCAGTGGTTGGCGAGGAGGCAACCAGCGTGGTCGTCAGCGGGCTCTGCGCAGGCCTCTCAGGAACCTGACTAACGGGGCTCGGGGTAGCGCGACTCGATGATCGAGACGGGCGCCCCCTGCGGGTCGACCAGGACCGCGATCCGCCCGACCGGGATGTCGAGCGGGCCGAAGGCGAGCGTCGCGCCCGAGCTCTCCGCCAGCTTGATCGACTCGTCCGCCCTGTCCACCACGAAATAGACCTCCCAGTGCGAGGGCATGTCCGCCGGCATCTCGCTGGCGATGGCCATCATTCCGCCAAGGCCCTCCGGCCACCGCTGGCCCTCGACCTGCCACATCAGGACACCCGGCGGTGCCTCCTCGTGGTGGATCGCCGTCCAACCGAAGACCGTCCCGTAGAACTTCTCCGCGGCGTCGACGTCACGGGTCATCAGGTTGCTCCAGGTCCAGGTGCCGGGCTCGTTGACGAGCTGAGCGCCGGGATGCTTTCCCGGCTGGAAGATCGAGATGAAGGCGCCGGTCGGGTCCTGGAGGACCGCCATCCGCCCGGACTCGTTCGGGATCTCGATCGGCCCGAAGACGACCTGGCCTCCAGCCCCCTTCGCCTGCTCCGCGGTGGCGTCGGCGTCGTCCACCCTGATGTAGCTCGACCAGGCGGACGGCTGGTCGTCCCGCTGGGTGGGACCGAAGCCGGCGACCATCTTGCCGCCCTTGGTGAAGAACCCGTAGCCCCCGGTCTCCTCCGGATCCCCGGGCGCTGCCTCGGCGTCCACGCCGAGCAGCTCGCCGTAGAACCTGGTCGCCCCCTCCACGTCGGTCGTGGCCAGATCGACCCAGCAGAACTCCCCCGACGAATACTGCGATCGCTCGCTCATCTCGGCTCCTCGGTCGGCGTCCAGTCCAGACCCTAGCTGCCGCCTTCCGCTCCTACCAGCGATCGGTCTAGCGCCTGCGCCGCGCTCCCGCCAGGACGACCCGGGCCACCAGGTCCGGGTCGTCCCACGTCGGGACGTGTCCACAGCCCGGCAGCTCGACCTGCTGCACCCGCCTGGGCAGCCCCTTGTCCGGCAGCGGCCGGTTTCGCACCAGCGCGTCGTGCTCGCCCCAGGCGAGCGTGATCGGGGCCTTGATCCCCTTCAGCTCCTCGATCCGCCCGGCCCGCATCAGCGCGCTCGCCTCCTCATAGGCGGGCGCGGTCACGTAGGCCCTGGCGATCGCCTCGGCCTCGCCGGGGCTGAGCCGCTCGGGCCGGTAGATGAAGCGGCCGAGGGCCTCGCGGCGCCCACGCGCGCTCCGCATCATCGGCCGCAGCAGTGGGCGGAGCAGCCGTCCCCCCCGCCTCGCCCGGGCGACGGCTCGATTCGACGACGCCGACGAGCGCTTCCAGAAGCCGGCCGGGCAGAGGGCGACGACGGCGCCGGCACCGCCCTGCCGCGCACATTCGATCGCCACCCATCCCCCCAGCGAGATCCCGGCCACGGCCGGGACCCCATCGATCCCCAGGGCGTCATAGAAGTCGAGCACGGCCGTCGCCAGATTGCTCGCCCTCGGCTCGATCCCCTCGGGCAGGGGCGGGGATTCGCCGAAGCCGGGCATGTCGATGGCCACCACCTCCCTCTCGGCGGCAAGCCGATCGATGACCGGCGACCACTGCACCAGCGAGCCGCCCAGCGAATGCAGAAGGAGCAGAGGCTCACCCTGCCCTTGCCGCAGATGGTTCAGCCAGACCGCGCCGACCGCGGACCGGAGTGACTCGTTCACAGCTCGAGGTCGTACTCGACGAAGGTCTCCGAGGTTGCGCCGGTACGGTCGTAGACGTTCTGCGCCCGTTCGTTGTCCGGCGCCGTGAGCCACTCCATCGCCGGCATGCCGAGCTCGCGGCAGCGACCGGCGCAGGCCTGGATCAACGCGTCCGCGATTCCCCGGCCCCTGGCCTCGGGCGCGACGAACAGATCCTCCAGGTAGCCGATCCTGGCCCCCCTGAGGCTGGACCACTTCCAATCGACGGTGGCGAAGCCGACGGCCACCCCGTTCTCGCGCGCAATGAAGATCGCCCCCTGCGCGGGATCGTTGATCAGCGCGCGCGCCATCTCGATCAGGCCCGCGTCCGCCGGCGAGGACTCGTAGAAGTCGCAGTAGGCGCGCATCAGCGGGAGGAGATCGTCGATCTCCTGCTCGGCAGCGGGACGCATTTCCACTCCGTCGACAAGCTCTCGCGGTGCCTTGGCGAGCGGTTCCTCTGCCATCTCCGCCGATACTAGGCTCTGGCCATGCTCGGGCCGGCATCCCGCCCGGGCTGACGCAGGCGGGCGGGGGGAAGCCGGCCCTCCCCCGCGAATAGAGAGGGTCGGCATGCCAAAAGTCGACTCGCCAGCGCGTGCAATCGCCCGCAACGTCCTCGTCGTGGCCGGGGTCGTGCTGGTGCTCTACGTCATCTACCTGCTGCGCCGGCCGATCAGCTGGCTGATCATCGCCGCCTTCCTGGCCATCGCGCTCGCCGGGCCGGTCAACTTCTTCCAGCGCTACATGAAGCGAGGGCTGGCCATCGCCCTCGTCTACGTGGGGGTCCTGCTGATCCCGATCGGCCTCGGCGCCGTGCTCGTCCCCCCGATCGTCAACCAGGTGAGCGACGTGGCGACCAACGCCCCCAAGTACGTCAGGGACGTCGAGGACTACGTCCAGAAGAACAAGACGCTCAACGACCTCAACGACAAGTACGACATCACCCAGAAGCTCTCGAACGAGGCGAACAAGCTCCCCAGCAAGGCCGGTGACGCCGCGGGGGTGCTGCGTGACATCGGCTTCGGCCTGGTCAGCTCGATCTTCGCCGGGGTGACGATCTTCATCCTGAGCATCTTCATGGTCGCCGCCGGGCCCAGATGGATCGAGGGCTTCATCCGCATGCAGCGGCCGGAGCACGCCGAGCGGATCGAGCGCACCCTGCGGCGGATCGCGAACGCGGTCGGCAACTACGTCGGCGGAGCGCTCCTGCAGGCGACGATCGCCGGGCTCTCCGCCTTCATCATGCTGACGATCCTCGGGGTGCCGTTCGCCGGGCCGCTATCGGTCGTCGTCTTCGTCTTCGACCTGATCCCGGTGGTCGGCGCGACCCTCGCCGCGCTCCTGGTCGCGATCGTGACCGCCTTCGTCAACTTCCCGATCGTGCTGATCATCTGGGCGGTCTTCGCGATCGTCTACCAGCAGGTCGAGAACTACCTGATCCAGCCCCAGATCCAGAAGCGCGCGACCAAGATCGAGGCGTTCATCGTGCTGGTCGCGGTGCTCTTCGGGAGCACCCTCTTCGGGATCCTCGGGGCGCTCCTCGCCATCCCCGCCGCCGCGTCGATTCAGATCGCCGTCCACGAGTACCGCGAGTACCGCCGCGAGCTGGCGGCCGCCGAGGAGGAGGCGGGCGGCCCTACCCCAGCCCCCGAGGTGACCTAGCCGGGCTCAGCCCCTGGCCGCCGGGGCCTTGCCCGCGAGCGCCTCCGCGACCTCCGCCTGGTCGATTCCCTCGACGGCGCGCTTCAGGATGTCGCGGAGCGTCCGCTGATCCCTCTCGGAGAGAGACGCGATCGCCGGCGGAGGCTCGGCCATCCGCTTGGTGATCTCGACACGCATCCGGTCACCC
>DATGDO010000072.1:0-2242 GCA_035310805.1 Solirubrobacterales bacterium | reverse complement strand
CGGGCGGCGCATTCTGCAGCCCTCGCTGCGCGATCGCCTTGGTGACGTCGGAGAACTCCTGGCGGCCCTTGTCCGTGAAGTTGAAGGTGACGTCGGGCTGGTTGAACTGGTCGAAGTTCGGCTTCGGGTCGGTGATGTCGGTGCCCGCCAGGGCCGGCCGGTCTCGGATCACGAACCACTGGGCCGCGTTCGGATCAGAGGTTTGTTGCTGTCCCTGGTCCGGCTCCTTCTGGACCACCAGGGTGCCCTGTGGGACGGTGAGGATCTCGCTGTTCGCGGGCTGCTTCTGGCCCGGCAGCTCCGAGAAGAGGTCCTTCCGCTTCTCGGTGGGGCCGGCGATCCACTGATGGGTCTGGGAGTTGAACAGGTAGTACTGGGGACCGCTCGTCGTGCACTTGTTCTCGAAGCACTCGGGCTTCTGCTGCGAGGCGAACTTGACCGCGTCGTAGTAGCGGGGGAAGTCGCGCTCGGACCGGGGCTTGTTCGTCGTGATCGGGTTCGGAATCACGTTCGGCTCCCAGTCGTAGAACTGGAGCTGTGCGGTCTGGCCGACCTGCTCGCTCGCTCGCGCCGCGTTGCTCACGTTGGGGAGGCCGACGCGGATGGAATCGGAGCCGATTCGGGAGATCTCCGGCTCGGAGACGCCGAAGGCGTCGGTGCGCTTTCGGATGATCTCGATCGCGCGATCCATGTCCGCGCCGTCGATCGACGGGTTCTGGGGGGTCGGCCGGGCCTGGAAGATCAGCTCGGTGCCACCCTTCAGGTCGAGGCCGAGGGTCGTCTTCTTCGTGGCGATCACGATCCCGGAGCCGACGAGCAGCAGGGCTACGAAAGCCAGGATGAAGAGGTTGCGGCGGCGATTGCTCACGGTGTCGAGTTGGTCACGCTAGCGGTCCGAGGCTCGGAATCCGACCCTGATTGCAACACAGCAAGCGGCCGACCGGACCTACTCGGGGGTCAGGACGAGCAGCAGGCCGCCGTCCTCGTCATAGGCGGGAAACAGGTCGGCGACCGCCTCGGTCGGCAGGTCCCCCTCCGCGTTCACGGCGACGCGCTTCCCGAGCGAGCGAACGCCCCATTCGAGCGTCGTCTCGATCGGGTCTGTCTCGCCGTCGCCGTCGACGTCGGCTGTGTCCCCGCCGTCGCCCTTGTCGATCCACTCGAGGCCGAGCACCTCGCGGACCGGACGCCCGATCACCTGCTCGTCCTTCAGTCCGGTGAGCTCGAAGGCGCCCTTGCCCAGATCGAGCACCCTGCCCTGCTGATCGCAGGTGAAGAAGGCCGCGCCGGGAGCGGGCATGTAGTCGTCCAGCAGCTCGAAGAGGAAGCCGAAGCCGCACTTCGAGCAGCCCTTGGGCCGCGTCGAGAAGCCCGCAGTGCGCTCACCGCTCAACTCCCTGTTTCCGCAGTTCGGGCAGATGAAGTACGGCATTCTGCCTCCAAGGCTAACCAACCGGAAACCTTGACTGTCCCGGCTTCGCCAATCAGATCGCGGCCACGAGCGGCCGCCCACCATCAGTCGCGGCGGCTTCGCCGCTGCTCCAAAATGGTGCGGCTGGTGGCCGCTAGAACAGGCTGGCCATGCCCTCGGGAACCGGCAGCCCGAGGTGACCATAGGCCCGCTCGGTGAGGACACGCCCGCGCGGCGTGCGCTTGAGCAGGCCCTGCTGAAGGAGGTAGGGCTCGACGACGTCCTCGATCGTGTCGGCCTCCTCGCCGATCGCCACCGAGAGGGTCGAGAGCCCGACCGGGCCGCCGCCGAACTTGGAGGCGATCGTCTCCAGCAGCTGGCGGTCGTGCCTGTCCAAGCCGGCGCGGTCCACCTCGAGCATCTCGAGAGCGTCCGAAGCGAGCTCGCCGTCCACGCGGCCCTGGCCCTTGCCCTTGACCTCGGCGAAGTCGCGGACGCGCCGCAAAAGGCGGTTCGCCACGCGGGGCGTCCCGCGGGCCCTGCCGGCGATCTCCTCCGCGCCGTCGGGGGTGACGTCGATGTCCAGGATCCCCGCCGAGCGCAGGACGATCTGTCGCAGGTCGGCCGCCTCGTAGTGCTCGAGGCGATGGGAGACGCCGAAGCGATCGCGAAGGGGCGTGGTGAGCAGGCCGGTCCTGGTGGTCGCCCCGATCAGGGTGAATGGCGGCAGGTCGAGTGTCACCGTGCGGGCCCCCGCCCCCTGGCCCAGGACCACCGGCAGACAACGGTCCTCCATCGCCGGGTAGAGGGTCTCCTCGACCGCCCTGCCGA
>DATGDO010000071.1:0-10183 GCA_035310805.1 Solirubrobacterales bacterium | reverse complement strand
CCGGCAGGTCATCGGGATTGCGGCTCGTCACCAGGCCCGAGTCGACCACGCACTCCTCGTCGACCCAGTTCCCGCCGGCGTTCCGGATGTCCGTCTGCAGGCTCGGCCACGAGGTCAGCCTGCGGCCATCGACCACGTCCGCCTCGACAAGCATCCAGGGCGCGTGGCAGATCGCTCCGACCGGCTTGCCCGCCGCGAAGAACTCGCGCAGGAGCCGAACCGCGTCCTTGTCCGTTCGCAGCGTGTCGGGGTTGGCGACGCCGCCCGGCAGCACGACCGCGTCGTAGTCGTCCGCCTTCGCCTCCGAGGTGGTCCTGTCGACGTCGAAGGTGTCGGCCTTGTCGAGGTGGTTGAAGGCCTGGATCCGGCCGGACTCGGTCGAGATCACATCGATCTCGCCCCCCGCCTCGCCGACCGCCTTGTGGGGCTCGGTGAACTCCACCTGCTCGACCCCCTCATTCGCCATCAGGAAGGCAATCCGCTTGCCCTTCAGCTGATCCGCCATTGGAATCGACTCCTTTCGTCGGAAGCTCTCATCCAACGGGTACCGCCGATTCAGGGCACCGAAACCGCTCTTCGGCGGGTGACGCCGTAGGAGGGGCCCATGGACGCGATTACTGAGCGTCCATGGGAGGTTCCTACGGCGGCAGGACCCGCCGCCGAGCGGTAGGTCTACAGCTGAATCGACTTGACCTCGAGGAACTCCTCGAGCCCGTAGCGGCCGTACTCGCGCCCATGGCCCGATTGCTTGAAACCACCGAACGGGGCGAGGGGGTTGAACGTGGCGCCGTTGATCTGGACCTGGCCAGTCCGCATCCGGCGCGCGAACTCCTTGGCGCGCTCGCGATCAGCCGACCAGACTCCGCCGTCCAGCCCGTAGATCGTCCCGTTCACGATCTCGACGGCCTCGTCCTCGGAGTCATAGGGGATGATCGACAGAACCGGACCGAAGATCTCCTCCTGTGCGATCGCCATCTCGGGGCTCACCTCGGAGAAGACCGTCGGCCGCACGAAGTAGCCGCTGCCCAGCCCCTCGGGCGGCTCGATGCCGCCGGTGACGAGCTTCGCCCCCTCATCCTCACCCTTCTTGATGTAGTCGCGCACCCTCTCGCGCTGAGCCTCGGAGACCAGCGGCCCGAGCCGCGTTCCGGCCTCGAACGGGTCGCCCGGTTTGGCCCTCTCGGCGGCCGTCGCCGCGACCCGCTCGGCCTCCGCCTGCTTCTCGCGTGGGACCAGCATCCGCGTGTGGGCACTGCAGGTCTGGCCGGAGTTGAGGTAGCAGTTGGCAACTCCGTATCCGACGGCGGTCTTCAGGTCGGCATCGTCGAGGATCACGTTGGCGGACTTCCCGCCGAGCTCCAGCGCGACGCGCTTCACCGTCTGCGCGGCAACCTCGCTCACCCTGCGGCCGGCTTGGGTCGAGCCGGTGAGCGAGACCATGTCGACGTCTTCGTGCGCGGCGATCGCCTCCCCCACGACCGGGCCGAAGCCGGTGACGAGGTTGAAGACGCCCTCCGGCAGATCGAGCGAGCCGATTATCTCAGCGAGGATGAAGGAGGTCAGCGGGGTGACCTCGCTCGGCTTCACGATCACGGCGCAGCCGGCGGTCAGCGCCGGCCCCACCTTCGCGCAGACCTGGTGAAGCGGGTAGTTCCACGGGGTGAGGCAGCCGACCACGCCGATCGGCTCGCGCACAACCAGCGAGTTGCCGATCTGCTCCTCCCAGACCACCTCGGAGGCGACCCGGGCCATGGAGCCGAAGTCCATCGCCGGGAGCCCGGCCTGGATCGTGCGCGCCTGAGAGAGCGGCATCCCCACCTCGGCGGCCACCAGCGCGGCGATCTCGTCCGCGCGCTCGGCCAGTGCGGCGCTGATCGCAGTGCAGGCGTCGACTCGAGACTCGACCGGCACCTCGCGCCAGGCGGCAAAGCCCGCCCGGGCCGCCTCGACGGCGCGATCCACGTCGTCGGCGGTCCCCTCCGGGATCCGGCCGATCACCTGCTCGGTGGTCGGGTCGACCACGTCGATCGTCCCGCTGCCCGCGGGCTCGACCCACTGTCCGCCGATGTAGAGGCGGTCGCGGACGATCTGCTCGGTCGGATGGTCCGGTGCCGCTGTTCGTGGGCGACGTTCATCCTGGGCGGGCGCGGCTGTCTCGGTGGCCAAGCTTTCGCTCCTTGTCTTCGAGGTTCTCTCTAGGCCGGGGCTGCCTCGGCCTGCGATCCGGCGCCGGCCTTTGCGGGCGCCCCGGCCTCGCCGGCAATCCCCTCGGCCGTGCGGTGGGCCAGTGACATGATCGTGATCATCGGGTTGGTACCCGAGGAGGTAGGGAAGGCGCTGCCGTCGCCGATCCAGACGCCCTTCGTGTCGTGCAGCTCGCCGAAGGGGCCCGCGACCGACGTCTGAGGATCCGTCCCCATCCGGCAGGTGCCCATCTGGTGGGCGCTGAAGAGCTTGTAGCCGCCGGCCCTGAACGGGATCCGCTTGACGCCGGCGATGAAGGCCTCGAGGTCGTCGCCCCGGCGCCAGGTGGGGGCGCCCGCCGCGAGCGGCCCGATCTGGTGCGCCCCGGCCGCCTCGTGCAGGCGGACCTGCACCTCGATCCCCTTCTTCAGGTTGTCGAGGTCGAGGGAATCGGTGACGGAGTAGAGCGGCACCGCCTCGCCGCTCGCGTCCACGCCCACCTGCCCCGCCCCGCGGTCCCGCGTCAGCGAGATGAACGTGCCGGTGAAGGGGAACTCCTCCATCCGCCGCTTGTGATCGGCGCCCGACACCCAGGGGGTCGCCGAGCCGATCAGTCCCGGAGCGTATTGGGCGGTCTCGATCAGGAAGCCATAGCCCTCACCCGTGTCGGCGAACTCGTCGCAGAGCCCGGCCTGCGGGGGGCCCCACCAGGCCCGCTGGTCGGTGCCGTAGGCGGCGCCGACGACGCTCGAGGGATGCAGCCGCAGGTTGTGCCCGACCGCTGGCCCGCCGATCCCGGAGCGGAGCAGCAGGGCGGGAGACTCGAGCGAGCCGCAGGCGACCACCACGCGCGGTGACCGGACGGTGACCTGGGCACTCCGACCGTCCGGCGCCTGCCAGACCGCCTGCACACCGGTCGCCCGGCCGCCCTCGCTGAGCACGCGCGTCGCCCTGGTGAAGGTGAGAAATCGCGCGCCGTGCTCCTGCGCGTCGGCGAGCCAGGTGCGATCAGCGCTCCGCTTGCTCCCCGACTGGTCGCCGAAGCCGAGGAAGCCTGCCATCTCCGGCGTGTAGCTGTCCGGATCGGTGTTGCGGACGATCGTCTCGAAGCTCCAGCCGAGCGCCTCGGCCCCCTCCCGCAGCCGCTGCTGTGTCCCGTTCAGGTCGCTGCAGCCGTCGGTCGGGTGGATCCGGCTCCAGACCGCCTCGAGATGGCTGTCGAAGTCCGGCCCATCGACGCCCTCGAGCCCGTGCTCTCTCGCCCACTGCTCGCGCACCCAGGGCCTCGGCCGCAGGCAGTTGGTCCAGTTGATGGTCGTGCCACCCCCCAGGGTGGCTCCCGCGACGAGGCTCACATTGCCATCCGCCGTCGGGGTCGGCCCGCCTCGCCAGAACATCTGCTGGTAGGCGGGCAGCTCCAGCTGGGTGAAGTCCGACTCGTTGTAGTAGCCGGCGGCCTCGAGCACCACCACGTCGAGTCCACGGGAAGCGAGCACGGCGGCCACGACCGCTCCGCCGGAGCCCGACCCCACGATGCAGACGTCTGCCTCGAGGCCCTCCTCGACGCCCGCGGGCTGGTGGATCCGGAGCGGCTTCTCGAGCTGCGGGGGAGCCGAGATCGGTCCTGGGTACCCAAAGGTCTTCCAGTTCGGGTTCTGGCCGGTCTGCGGATCGGGCGCGCCGTAGTGAAGGAAGAGCGACATGCCGACCAGCGCCGCCACCCCGGCGGCGGCGCGCGGATCGGAGAGCGCCGTGTTCCGCAGGATCTGCTCCCGGGACTCCTGGGAGGGCGCACGCGTGATCCCCTGCCCGCCGAGGGCGTCGATCAGCTGCAGCAGCCCGCCGCGCAGCTCCGGATCCGGGATCTCGGAGATCAGCTGGGCAGCACCGGCGTCGACCCCGAGATCGCTTGCCTTGCGCGCCCAGAGCCCGTCGGGATCGCGTGATCGCGGCAGGGACGGGACGACCGTGTCGCAGACCGCGGTCAGGATCGCCCGCTGGGCATCGCTCAGCCCCCCGCCGGCTTGCTCTCCGGATCCCATCGCCCCCGGACTCTAGTACCCGGGGCTGCCCGGCCTGATCCGAGGGTGCGCCGCAGCGAAGCGAGGCGCAAGCCGCCCGATGGCGAACCCGTGAGCTGGCGAGACCACGTCGACTAGGTCAGGACGAAGTAGTCGCGGTGCACCGCCTCCTCGGAGGCGTGCGGCAGCAGCTCGCGGACCTTCTCCGTCCGCATGCCCATGATCCGGCGGAGCTCGCCGGCCGAGTAGTTGACGATCCCCTTGCCGATCGTCTGGCCGTCGCAGGTGACGTCGACCGCGTCGCCGGCGTCGAACTCCCCCTCGACCTCGGTGATCCCCACCGGCAGCAGGCTGCTGCCGCTCTCCCGCAGGACCCGGGCCGCCCCGTCGTCGACGCGCAAGGACCCGTGGCTCGGCTTGGCGTAGCGGAGCCAGAGCTTGAAGCTCGAGGCGCGCTCGGGGTGCGGGGCGAAGCGCGTGCCCGCGGGCCCCCCCGCGGCGGCGGCGAGCAGGGTCCCCTCTGCGGTGCCGTCACAGATCACCGCGGCGATGCCCGAGGCGCCCGCCATCCCGGCCGCTGCGACCTTGCTGCGCATCCCGCCCAGGCCGAACGGAGAGGTGTGCTCGCCGATCTGATAGCCGGCCAGCTCAGCCTCGTCGGCGACCTCGGTGACCAGCTCGGCGTCCGGGTGGCGCCGCGGATCCTGGGTGTAGAGGCCCGATTGGTCGGTGAGCAGGACGAGCAGCCGGGCCTCGAGCATGATCGCGACCTGCGCGGCCAGGAAGTCGTTGTCGCCGAAGGTGATCTCGTCCGTGGCGGTGGTGTCGTTCTCGTTCACGACCGGAACCACCCGCCAGTCGAGCAGGCGGCTGAGCGTCTGGCGTGCGTTCAGGTAGTGCGTGCGAAGCTGGAGGTCCGAGGCCGTGAGGAGAACCTGCGCGGCGCGCACGTCCTGGGCCGCCAGGCGCTCCTCGTAGGCCCGGAAGAGGCTGCCCTGCCCGACTGCAGAGGCCGCCTGCAGCTCGTCGATCGCGGAGGGCCGCCGTTCCAGCTCGAGCACCCGCATCCCGCGCGCGATCGCGCCCGAGGTGACCAAGACGACGTTCTCGCCGCCGGCGTGGAGCTCCGCGACCTGCGAGCAGACGCGATCGAGCACCTCGCTGCGGAGGGCACCGGCCTCTCCGGCGACGATCGAGGAGCCCAGCTTCGCGACCACGGTCATGGCGCGGCAGAGAGTACGCCGTGATCCGGCTTCGCCACAAACGGCCGCCCCGGCCTGTGGCCGCTAGCCCGGGTCCAGCTCGAACTCGAGGTCACCCACCACGACCTCGTCTCCCGGCTGGAAGCCGGCTCGCTGGAGCGCCGCGATCACGCCGATCTCGCGCAACCGTCCCTCGAGATAGTCCAGGGCCTCCGGGTTCTCGAGATCGTGGCGAGCGATCAGCATCTCGATCCCCCGTCCGGAGACCCGGAACCTGCCTTCCCCCTCCGGCACGACCTCGAACCCCTCCTCCTCGCCGGGCCGGTAGACGCGGTGCTCGGCCTCGAACCCCGCGGCGCTCACCGTGAGGGTGGGCTTCTCCTCGGACAGCGCAGCGAAGATTGCCCCGGTCAGCTCCTCCAGCCCGGCCCCGGTGGCCGAGGAGATGCCGAGCACCTCGACGACATCCGATCCGTGTCGCTCTGCCCACTCGTCCACCGCGCGCTCGGCCTCGTCTTCCGGAACCAGATCGACCTTGGAGAGGGCGATGATCTCAGGCAGGCGGTCCAACCCCGCGCCGTAGCCGGCCAGCTCGCCGCGCACGGTCTCGTAGCAGGCTTCGGGCGAACCCCCGGACGGGCTCACTTCGACGAGGTGGACGAGCAGGCGGCAGCGCTCCAGGTGAGCGAGGAAGTCGTGGCCGAGACCGGCGCCCTCGGCCGCGCCCTCGATCAGCCCGGGGATGTCGGCGAGGACGAGCTGACGGTCGTCGAGCTCGATCGTGCCGAGATTCGGCTCCACCGTCGTGAACGGATACCCGGCGATCTTGGGGTCGGCTCGGGTCAGTCGTGCCAGCAGCGAGGACTTCCCCGCGTTCGGCAGACCGACCAGCCCCACGTCCGCAAGCAGCTTCAGGCGCAGCTCGATCTCCCCGGACTCACCCTCGAGCCCGCGCTCGGCGAAACGCGGCGCCTGGCGGGTCGAGGTCGCGAAGCGCTTGTTGCCATGCCCGCCGGAGCCACCGCGGGCGACCACCAGCCGCTGGCCGTCCGCCAGCAGCTCGGTCTCGGAGCCGTCGAGCCCGTGGACGACCGTGCCGGGCGGCACGGCGATCACCCGGTCCTCCCCCCGCTCGCCGTGCTGGCGCTTGCCCTTGCCGTGCTCGCCGCGCCCGGCCCGGAAATGCCGGCTGCGCCCCAGAGCGGCCAGGTCCCGGCGCTGGGCGTCACAGACGAGCACGACGTCGCCGCCGCGGCCTCCGTCGCCGCCGTCGGGACCGCCGCGCGGAACGTGGGCCTCACGGCGAAAGCTGACCACGCCGTTGCCGCCGCGGCCCCCCTCGACGTAGATCTTGGCTCGATCGAAGAGCACCCCGCGAAGTTAGAGCGGCGCCTGCATCTGTGCCCCTCGACGCTGCCATCCCCGTGGCGCGCGGCCCGCCGATCAGCGTGCCGGCGGCCGGCCGAGGCCGACTGGAGCGACACCAAGGTGCGGAAGGACGGCTCCCCTCGCCCGGACGAGGGGTCTCACGCGGGCTATCCGGCTTCGACTACCGAGATCGTGCGCCCGCGGCGACCGGTGCTGAACCGAACGACGCCGGGACGCGTCGCGAAGATCGTGTGGTCGCGGCCGATGCCGACGCCGTCGCCGGGCCGGAAGCGGGTGCCCCGCTGGCGCACGATGATCTCGCCGCCGCTCACGGCCTCGCCCGCGAAGACCTTGACCCCGAGCATCTTCGGGTTCGAGTCGCGACCGTTCCGGCTCGATCCAAGTCCCTTCTTATGAGCCATCTCCGGCTCCCTCCTTCGTCGCTGTCGGCTTCGACTCGCCCCTGGTTCGGGCCCCGGTCTTGGTGCCGGCCGACTTCGTGCCGGCTGGCTTCCTGGAGAGGATCTTGACCTCGGTCACCTCCAGGCGGGTCAGCTCGGAGCGATGGCCGGCGCGCCTGCGATAGCCCTTCTTCGGCCGGTACTTGAAGATCCGCAGCTTGGGGCCGCGCTCGTGCCGGGCGACCTTGGCCTCAACCTTCACCTTCTCGAGGTCCTTGCCGAGGACCATCTCCTTGTCGCGGAACGCGACGGCCCGGAGGTCGACCTTGTCGCCCTCCTTGGCACTCATGCGATCGACGAGGAGGGTCGAGCCCTTCTCGACGCGATACTGCTTGCCGCCTGTCTCGATCACTGCGTAGCTCGCCAATTGCTCTTCCTGATTCGGCGGCGGTCCTTGTGGCCGCCGTTGATGGTGGGATCGGTCTCAGTCGCTGCCACCGCCGGCGCGGGAGCGTCGCCCTCCGCCCCTGCTTCCGCGACGGCTGCGCCCGCTGGAGGGAGAGGATTCTAGCCTCTCGCCCCCATCCCCATTGGCCTGGGCCTGCACGACTTTGCCCTCGCTGTCGAGCAGCGAGGCGGTCGCGGCAGAGCGGCCCACGCTCTCGATCCGCACCATGCGCTGCTCCCCGACGTGCGGGCCGGCACCCGCCACGCTGACGATGTAGGTGTCCACGCGCGCCACCGCGTCGTCGACGTTGTACATGTGCGGCTCCTCGATCGAGACGAGCACCTCCTCACCAACCTGGAAGGGCAACGCGCGCTCCTCGATCTCCTCCCTGTCACCGGTCTCGACCAGGTGAAAGGTGTCGAGCGGCAGAGCGTCGCCACCCTCGAAATGGAAGCGCTTGCCCGTCTCCTCCTCCAGATCGGTGAGGCCCGAATCGGGCGAGAGGAGCTCAGCGGCCACGCGGGGGTTGACGCGGACCAGATACGCCTCGGGGTCGGGCTGCTCGTCGACGACCTCCTGGAGCTTGCGCACGATCGCGATCGCCACCGTCTCCTCGGAGCTGACGACGCCCTCGCCGTCACAGGTGGGGCACCGCTTGGTGAGGATCTCGCGGACGCCGTCGGTGACGTTCTGGCGGGTCATCTCAACCAACCCGAGCGGCGATACCTCGACCACGTAGGTCTTGGTCCGGTCCTCGTCCAGGGCGGAGCGCAGCGTCTTCAGGACCTGGTCCCGGTTCCGGGCGCGGGCCATGTCGATGAAGTCGATCACGATGATGCCCCCGATGTCGCGCATCCGGAGCTGGCGCACGACCTCCTCGGCCGCCTCGACGTTCACCTTGGTGATGGTGTCCTCCAAGCGCCCCTTCCCCTTGCCCGTGAAGCTCCCGGTGTTGATGTCGATCACCGTCAGCGCCTCGGCGTAGTCGATCATCAGGTAGCCGCCGGAGGGCAGGTCAACCCGGCGGGAGAGCACCGAGTCGAACGCCCTCTCGACGTCCCACTTCTCGAGCAGGGCTTCCTTGGCCGTGTACAGCTCGACTCGCTCGGCGAGCTCGGGCGCCGTCCTCTGGAGGAACTTGCTGACCCGCTCGTGCTGCTTGGCGTCGTCGATGATCGCACCCTCGAACTCCTCGACGAGGACGTCGCGGACGACGCGGATGGAGAGGTCGGCCTCCTGGAAGACCATCTCGCCGACGTCGGAGCGCTCGGCCCGCTCGGTGACGACCTCGTTGAGGCGGTGCAGGTAGGCGATCTCGCGAACGAAGTCCTCCTTCTTGGCGCCCTGCGCGGCGGTGCGGACGATCACGCCGCCCTTGCCGAGATCGACCTTGTCGATCAGCTTGCGGAGGCGGGTCCGCTCATTGTCGGGGAGGCGCTTGGAGACGCCGATGCCCCCTCCCTGCGGCATGTAGACGAGATAGCGGCCGGCGATCGAGAGCTGCATCGAGAGCCGGGCGCCCTTCGTCTTCAACGGGTCCTTGACGACCTGGACGATGATCTCCTGGCCGGCCTTGATCAGCTCGTCGATCCGGCGGCCGCGGCCGCGGCCGCGCTTGGGCGCGGCCTGGCCCCCGGGCAGGACGATCTCATCTACGTGCAGGAAGCCGTTCCGCTCGAGCCCGATGTCCACGAAGGCGGCCTCCATACCGGGCAGGACGTTGTCGACCTTGCCCTTGTAGATGTTGCCGACGATCGATCGGCGGCCGCGACGCTCGACGTAGAGCTCGGCGACCTTCCATTCGTTGCTCGGGGCGGCCTTCTTGCGGCGCTTGCGCTCCCTGGGGCTGCCCTTCGCCTCGAGCACGGCGACCCGGGTCTCGCCCCGGTCGACGCTGACGAGGATGTTCTTCTTCATGAATTTCCTTTCTGCGCGAGCGCAGCACACATGTACGCCGCCCCGTCGCCCTCGCGGGCGGGATCGGTTCGGCTGGTGTTGGTGTGGGTGTGCTCTCGGTGGCTCAGCGCAACAGTGGGATTGCCGCCCTGCTGCGTGTGGAGCTGAGCCGCGCTTGTGCGTGGATGCTCTGCAGGAGCCCGATCGCCAGGAAGGTGGCAAGCACCGAGGAGCCCCCATATGACATCAGGGGCAGGGTGATGCCGGTGACCGGCATGACGCCGAGGGTCATGCCCACGTTGACCATGATCTGGAACATGAGCATGGCGGCGATACCGCCGGCGATCAGGGTGCCGTACAAGTTCTTGGAGAGCGTCAGGACGCGCAGCATTCTCCAGATGAGCAGGGCGTATAGGGACAGTACGAATGCGGCTCCCGCAAAGCCGAAGCGCTCCCCGATCACGGCGAAGACGAAGTCCGTGTGCCGTTCGGGCAGGAACAGGAGCTGTGTCTGTGTCGAGTTGTCTCCGCGGCCGGTCTTCTCACCGGATCCGATCGCGGTGACGCTCTGGTTGACCTGATAGCTCGCGTCGTTCGGGTCGTTGCTGGGATGCAGGAATGCAGTGAGCCGGTCCTGCTGATAGCCGTGGAGCGGACTCGGCA
>DATGDO010000070.1:0-4587 GCA_035310805.1 Solirubrobacterales bacterium | reverse complement strand
CAGCCACCGAATCGTCAGCCGACCGACTAGAACAGCCTCGTCTGCGCCACCTCGGGCTCGCGGACCTCGCTCGCCCGCCGGCGCCGCCGCCTCTCGAGCTCGTCGCGACGGCTGTAGCGTGGATCCTGTGAGCGGTTCGGCGCCCGGACAAGTCCCCCGATCCGCCGCCGTTCCGCATTGGGTGCGTAGGCACGATCCCGGTAGAGCTCCTCGTAGCGAGGCACCAGGTCCGGCCGTGCCGCCGAGAGCCACGACATGAAGACCTCCTTCACCCCCGGCCTCAGGTGCAGCGCGATGCCGTTGACGAAGGTCGCCCCCGCACGCTCGGCGATCGAGACGATCTCCTCGACCAGCTCCGGGGCGTCGTTGATCCCGGGCATCAGGGGGGCCACCAGGACCCCGGACGGGATCCCGGCCTCGTTGAAGGCGGCCACCGCCTCCAGCCGCTTGCGCGGGTGGGGGGTGTGCGGCTCGGTCTCGCGCCAGACCTTCTCGTCCAGGCTCGGAACCGAGAAGTTGACGCTGACGTCGGCGACCTCGGCGAGCTCGAGATAGAGCTCGAGATCTCGGAGAGGCAGCGGCGACTTCGAAAGCACCGACGCCGGTGTGCGCGTATCGCGGAGCGCCTCGATCATCGGCGGCATCAGCTCATAGCGCCCTTCCGCCCACTGGTATGGGTCGGTATTCGTGCCGAAGGCGACCAGCTCCCGCTTCCAGCTTGGCCGGCTGAGCTCGGCCCTGAACAGCTCGGGGACGTTCACCTTGACGACGATCTCGCGCTCAAAATCGCGGCCCGCGTTCAGATCCAGGTAGGTGTGCGTATTCCGGGCGAAACAGAAGACGCACGCATGGCTGCAGCCCCTGAAGGCATTCACGGTGTAGTTGAACGGCAGGTAGTCACCGGGAACCTTGTTGAGCGCCGACTTCGCCCTGACCTCGTGGAAGTTGATCCCGAGGGCCTCCGGGGCGTCGAAGGTCCTGACCCGCTCGACGTCGAGGCCGGGCAGGCTCCTGCCCTTCTCTCTCTCGACCCTCTGTGAATCCCAGCGCATCGCCTCTCCAGTGTTGCACCATCCGGCGCTCCAATCGAACGTATGTTCGCAGACCGACCGGATCCCGACTGGAGGATTGATCGATGGGTAGGAAGAGGCTGTGAGCCAGCTCCGACTGACCGGCGAGGAGTCCAGCGGCGCCACCGCGCTGATCCCGGAGCGGCCGACCCTGGGCAACCTCCGCGAGGCCGCCGCGGGCTGCCGCGCCTGCCCGCTCTGGAAGACCGGGACCCAGACGGTGTTCGGGGAGGGGCTGAAGCGGGCACGCCTGGTGCTGATCGGCGAGCAGCCCGGCGACCGAGAGGACATCGAGGGTCTCCCCTTCGTCGGCCCCGCGGGCCGGATCCTGGACAAGGCGCTGGAGGAGGCGGGGATCGAGCGTGGCGACGCCTACGTCACCAACGTCGTCAAGCACTTCAAGTGGAAACCGAGGGGCAAGCGACGCATCCACCAGGCCCCGCGGGCAGAGGAGATCAAGGCGTGCGCGCCCTGGCTGGAGGCGGAACTCGATCTGGTCGACCCGGAGGTGATGGTCTGCCTCGGCGCAACGGCGGTGAAGGCCGTGATCGGCTCGAAGGCCCGCGTGATGAAGGATCACGGCGAGTTCCTGGAGTCGCGGCTGGGCCGGACCGCGATGCCAACGCTGCATCCTTCCGCCATCCTGCGGGCTGACCCCTCAGAACGGGACGAGGCGATGGCCCTGCTGGTCGGCGACCTGGCCAGGGCGCGCGAGCGTCTCTCCTGACGAGACCCCAGTGACCGACGAGCAGACAAAGCTTCACCCAGCCGAGCACCGCGCCTACCGGGAGCTCTACGCGGCCGCCCGGCAGTTGATCCACCGCTGGGGCAGGCTCGCTTCGGCGCTCGCGGGGACACCCGCCGGCGAGAGCCTCGAGCGGGGCGTCGCCGAGACCGAGCGGCTGCTCGAGGCCCTGGAGCCGCGCACCGCCGCCTACGGCCTGCACGGCCGGCCGCTGGCTGAGGGCGTCGGCGCCCGAGTCGCGGACCTGCGCGCGGCGCTCGCCGACCGGAGCGCCGACACCGGCCTGGTGGTGCGGTTCGCCGTCCTCGACATCGAGCACCTGACCACGCTCCTGCAACAGCTTGCCGAGCTCGCGCGAGCGAGGCAAGACCAGGAGCTGGCGGGCTTCTGTGAGGAATGGGCGGGGCGCCTGGAGGCCGAGCTGGGAGCCGTTCGCGAGGCGGCCGTGCAGCTGGGGGCGGATCCCGACCGCGCGGCCGCACCACTGGACGACTCGCTGCTCAACCGCGGCGCGCACGGCCTGGGCTGGGTCTTCGGCTCGGTCGGCGAGGGGATCGACCGTCTCGTCGGCCGGCGACGCGGCTAGGAGAGGTCCGGCAGTCCCTCGAGCGGGGTGGAGGCCTCGGCGTGAAGCCGGCGAGGAATGCGGCCCGCCCGCCGCGCCGCCCAGCCCGCCTCGACCGCGGATCGCATCGCCGCGGCCATGCCCGCCGGGTCCTCGGCCCGTGAAACCGAGCTGGCAAGCAGGACCGCGTCGCAGCCGAGCTCGATCGCCAGCGCCGCGTCCGAGGCCGTCCCGATCCCCGCATCGAGGATCACCGGCACTCCGGCGCGCTCGACGATGATTCGCACGTTGTAGGGGTTGCGGATCCCCATCCCGGATCCGATCGGCGATCCCAGGGGCATCACGGCCGCGCACCCCGCCTCCTCGAGGCGGCGCGCCAGGATCGGATCATCGTTGGTGTAGGGCAGCACCGTGAAGCCGTCGTCGACGAGGATCTCAGCGGCCTCGACCAGCTCGACGGCATCGGGGAAGAGCGTGCGGTCGTCGCCGATCACCTCCAGCTTCACCCACTCGGTCTCGAACGCCTCACGGGCCAGCTTCGCCGTGCGGACGGCGTCGCGGGCGGTGTAGCAGCCCGCCGTGTTGGGGAGCGCGAACAGCCCGAGCTTGCGAATCACGTCGAGCACGGAGCCCTGCGCCGCCGGATCGACCCGTCGGAGCGCGACGGTGACGATCTCGGTCCCGGAGGCGATCAGCGCCTCCTCCATCTGCCCGAGCGAGCGAAAGCCGCCCGTCCCGACGATCAGCCGGGAGCCCCAGGTTCGGTCGCCGAGCTGAAAGCCATCCTCCGCGCCACCCTGGATCGCGGCCAGCACCTCGACCCGCTGGCCCTCCGAGAGGGGCGTCCGGTTCCACTCGCTTCGCGGAACGACCTCGCCCTCCAGCGCGACGGCGACGCCTCGCTGCAGCTCGGCGCCGGATGCCTCGATCGCCGCCGCGACGGTGGCGCCGTCGGGCAGGGCGACGAGCTCGCCGTTTAGCTCGACGTTCATGCGACCTCCACCGCGGCGGTGGCTGACCGGGCGAAGCGAAGCGGCGAGAACGGCGCCAGGTCGAGCGGCGGACTCTCGCCGGCCAGCAGGGCCGCGATGCACTCCGCGGTCAGGGGCGCTTGCAGGACGCCGTTGCGGAAATGGCCCGTCGCGACCAGCAACCCCTCCGTTGCACCGACGCCGATCAAGGGCGCGTTGTCGGGCGTGCCCGGTCGAAGCCCCGCGCTGGCCTCGACGAGCTCGAGCTCGGCGATCTCCGGGATCAGGCGGTAGGCCTCGCGAAGCAGCTCGTGGACTCCGCCGGCGGTAACGGTGACGTCGAAGCCGCGTTCCTCGACCGTTGCCCCCACGATCAGCCTCCCGTCGGAGCGGGGGACCATGTAGACCCGTTCCCCGGCGACGATCCCCTCGCAGGCCGGCTCGTCGGGCGAGCCGCGCAGGGTGAGAATCTCGCCCTTCACGGGGCGGACCGGTGGTCTCGCCTCCGCGGGGATCCAGGCGGCCGCACCGGACCAGCAGCCGGCCGTCAGCGCGAGGGTGGCGGCCTCGAAGCCGCGGCCGTCCGCCGCCCCGACCCGCCAGCGACCGTTGGTCCGCTCAGCGGAGACCACATCCGCGCCGGTGTGCACCGGCACACCGGTTGCCTCCAGGGCACCGAGTAGGGCCGCGACCACCCGCCCGGGATCGACGCTGGCCTCGCCGGCGACGCGAGCGCCGCCGCTGACGGCGGTCGCGAGCCCCGGCTCGAGCCGGCGGCAGGCCCTTCCCGTGATCCACTCGGAGGGCAGGCCGAGCCGGCCGTGGAGCTCGTATCGACGGCGAAGCTCCTCGGCCTCATCGCGGTCGAGCGCCACGTGCAGGGCCCCCCTGGCCGCAAAGCCGGTCTCGATCTCCGAGGCCGCTTCCAGGCGCTCGGCGAACTTGCGCCAATGGCGCAGGGACTCCAGGTTGAGCGAGAGGAGCTGCTCCTCGCGCCAGGACGCCTCCCCGACCGGGGCGAGCATGCCGGCGGCGACTCCGGTCGCGCCGGCGGCAGGACGGTCCCGCTCGAGCACGCAGACCCGCGCGCCGCGCTCAGCCGCGCGCCAGGCGCAGGCGAGGCCGATCACGCCGCCGCCGGCGAAGATCGCGTCGTAGCCAATGCCGTTGTGCCTTCCCATCCGCCGCTCTTCCCGGCGGCCGCTGCGCTCCAACCTTCCTGCGCCGGCATTACCC
>DATGDO010000069.1:0-5445 GCA_035310805.1 Solirubrobacterales bacterium | reverse complement strand
TGGACGCAGCCCGCGAGGCCCCTGGCCTGGGCCGAGCGGTGGATGCCCGACCTGACGATGGTCTGTCCTCCTCGTTCTCGTTCAGGTCGAAGATCAAGGAGGGGTCGATCTTGAGCTCGTCGATCGCCAGGCTAGGCGGCTGATGCGTATCCGGTTCCGTCAGGTACGCGCCCTACGGTGCGCCGGTGGCTCGGCCAGGCTTCCCGCGCACGATCATGGAGTTCCAGGAGCGCTTCGCGACTGACGCCGCCTGCCTCGACTACCTCGCGGCGTCGCGCTGGCCGGAGGGCTTCATCTGCCCCGGCTGCGGAGGGCGCCGCGCCTGGGTGCTCGAACGCCGGCACCTCTGGCAGTGCTCGGCCTGCGCTCTTCAGACCTCGGTCACGGCCGGGACGGTGATGCACCGAACCCGCACTCCGCTGCGCACCTGGTTCTGGGCCGCCTATCTGGTCGCCACCCATCACCCCGGGATCTCGGCCAAGCAGCTGCAGCGACAGCTCGGGCTCTCGCGCTACGAGACGGCGTGGCTGATCCTGCAGAAGCTGCGCCGGGCGATGGTGGCCCCCGAGCGCGAGCCCTTGAAGGGCGAGGTGGAGATCGACGACTTCTGGCTCGGGGGGCACGAGGAGGGCCTCAAGGGCAGCCGCCAGCGCGGCAAGAAGGCGCTCGTCGGCGCCGCGATCGAGGTCCGCGGGCATGGATCGGGGCGCTTGCGCCTGGCGGTGCTCGCCGACTCGCGGGCGAAGACGCTGGAGGCGTTCACGGAGGCGACCACGGCCCCGGGGGCGATCGTCCACACCGACGGGCTCAACTCCTACGCGGGACTGGCCAAGCTCGGCTACCGACACCGCCCGCGCAAGCAGACCGGCGCCGCGCCCGCCGAGCAGCTGCTACCCCGGGTGCATCGAGCGATCTCCAACCTGAAGGCCTGGATGCACGGCACCCATCGCGGCGTCTCAAATGAGCACCTGCCGGTCTACCTCGACGAGTTCGTCTTCCGTCACAACCGACGAGGCACGCCGATGGCCGCCTTCCAGACCCTCCTCGGGCTCGGCGCGATCCACGATCCGACCACCTACGGCGAGATCACGGCGCTCAGGCATGCAGCCTGAGCCAACCGGATACGCATCAGCTGGCTAGTGCTTTTCGTCTAAAGCGGCTATGCCGGGAGTCCTCTTCCCAGCAGCCGAGACTTCCGCTTTCCCGCGAAAGGAGCACTCTCCAAATCCAGTCAGTGGGACGTCTCCTTTCGTCCGCGGCGAAAGCCTCGGCGAGGCGCCGATGACTCGGACTGCGGCGTCAGTTCGACTCGTCGCGCGCCCGCCCGTACCGCTCGTAGATCACGCGCGAGCCGAACGTCCTGGTCTCGATCAGGTCCAGCGGGACGTCTTCGGTGACCGGCGGCAGGAACGGCGTGCCGCCACCGACGATCACCGGTTTGCGGAACATGCTCAGCTCGTCGACGAGACCGAGCTCGACAGCCACCGCGGCCAGGCCGGCGCCGCCGATCCCGACATCCTTGTCGGTCGCGTCGAGCGCCGCAGCGGCCTCCTCGGCAACCGACGCCTCGGCGAGCCGGGCGTTGCCCTGGACGCTGTCGAGCGTGCGGCTGAAGACGACCTTCGGGATCGCGCACCAGGCGTCGGCGAACGCGGCATCGAGCTCGCTGTCGCGCATCGACGGATCCGTCTCCCACACCAGCATCGTCTCGTAGAGCCTGCGGCCCAACAGAAAGCCCCCAAGCTCGCGTGTCTGCGTGACGTGGAAACGAAACAGGTCCTCGTTGGGAACCGACCAGGAGAACGCGCCCTCGCGGTCGGCAATAAAGCCGTCCACCGAGACGCTCATCGAGTAGATCAGCATGGCTTCAAGCTTGAGCTTGACATCGGGCTCTCCTTACTTCTGCAGGTTGCTCTGCCACAGCTAGAGACCGATCGCGAGACGAAAACTCATCGTCGGGCGGCCGAGGGTGTGCCGCCTCGTGCTGCTGGTCATCCGGAGCCGAAGCGGAAGCGATGCAATCGTCGCTGCGAGTCCGCCGGTGACCCGAATCGGCTAGCGTCGCCGTGCACTTCAATGGGGTGGTAAGGAGGAGCGAGCATGGAATCCAAGGCGGTCGACCCGGTCGACTTCCGCGAGGCACAGCACAAGCACTGGGACTCTGCTGCGGTGGGATGGATGGAGTGGAGCGAGTTCAATGACAGCGCAGACCGGCACATCAGCGAGCGGCTGGTGCAGCTCGCTGACGTGCAGTCGGGAAGCCGGGTCCTGGACGTCGCCACCGGCTATGGCGAGCCGGCGCTCACCGCCGCGCGTAGGGCCGGCCCGGAGGGCCGCGTTGTTGCCACGGACATCTCCGCCGAGATGCTCGCGTTCGGGCGTGAACGCGCGGCGGCGGCCGGCTTGGGAAACGTCGAGTTCGTGGAGTCGGACGCCTCCAGCCTCGATTTTCCGCACGCGAGCTTCGACGCCGCCGTCTCGCGCTGGGGAATCATCTTCGAGCCTGACGCGGAGGCCGCCGCGAGGCGCATCCGAGGCTTCCTCAAGCCGGGCGCGCGGATGGCGATCAGCTCGTGGGGCGAACCCGATCAGGTCCCCTTCCTCTCGATTCCGATGAGGACGACGATGGAGCGGCTGGACGTGCCCCCGCCCCCGGCCGGAACGCCCGGGCCCCTCTCCCGGCCCACCCCCGCTGCCATCGGCGGGTTGCTCGAAGGAGGTGGGTTCTCGAAGGTCACCGTGGAGCAGGACGAGGTCACCTTCGAGTTCGACTCCCCGGAGCACTTCACCGCCTACATCAGGGCGATCTCCGCCCCGATCCGGGCGATGATCGAGCAGCACGCAGGCGAGGCCCAGGAGGAGGCCTGGGACGCGATCACGCAGGCCGCAGCGGATGCGGGGGGTGGCTCGAAGCCGCTGAGCTTCTCGAACGTGGTGCTGCTCGCCTCGGCAACCGCCTAGCGCCCGCCTCGCACAACTCGGGAGGCTGAGCCGCTCACTGACCGAAGGGGAAGGGGCTTCGTCGTTCAGATAGCTCGCGGGAGACCTATTCCCAAGTGCCCCTCAAGAAAGGCGAGCGACCCCCTGTAGGGGCACGGGGGCCGCTCGCTGATTGGTATGGCGGGGTTCCGAAACGCCAGGGGGAAACTGGCGCGCGGAAACCCACGTCAAACGTCTTACCCAATTTTGGGGGTATTAACAACACGCAAGCGCCGAACGAACGATGCGATGGCGGCCGGAAACTGTGAGGCTACGGGGCGGACGTCCCCAACCAAGGAGAGAAGATGGCAGACAGCGTTTATCGAGTGACCGAAGTTGTCGGCGTCAGCTCGGATTCGTGGGAGCAGGCAACCAAGAACGCCGTCGAGAAAGTCAGTGAGACCGTGCGTGACCTGCGAATCGCCGAGGTCATTCGCCAAGACGTGACGATCGACAGCGGGAAGGTCTCCGAGTTCCGCATCCGGCTCGGGGTCTCGTTCAAGTACGACAAGGAGTAGGGCCTCGGGCCGCGGGGGTGCCAGTTCGAACGGCGGTCCCCGGGGTCCACGCCTGCGAGAGAGAGGAGGCGGAGCCGTCCTCCGGGACATCTAGCGCGAAGTCGCCAAGCCGGGCCCCGATCGGGCGCGGGGCCAGCGAGGCGACCTCAGGAAGGGCTCAGCTCCGCCGCAGCCCGGACCGGGTCCTCGTCGAGGAGCTCGGCCCCCAGCCGTTTCGCGAGCGCCGGACCCGCCCCCGCTCCGCCGATCAGGAGCTGGGAGTCGCCCGCCAGCTTGGAGAGCCGGCGCGCGGCCCGCTCGAACGGCTCAGGGTCGAGTGCCGCGATCACGATCGCCTCGGGACGCAGCTCGGCCGCCGTCTCGCCGATCGTCTCGATCGGGGTGTCAGGCCCGAGGTAGGTGATCCGCCAGCCGCGGCCCCGCAGCACGACGCCGAACACGACCAGGCCCAGGTCGTGATCCTCGCCGGGAGGACAGGCGAGCAGGGCTCGCGGGCCCGAGCCCGCGCCCCAGTTCCGCCCGATGGAGAGCATCCGGCTGCGCAGGACCACGGTCGCGAAGTGCTCCTGGGCGACCGTGCTCTCGCCGCTCGCCCAGCGCTCCCCGATCGAGCGCATCGCGGGCAGGACGATGTGGTCGGCCACCGCCTCGACGGTGAGGCTGGCGAGGGCCTCGTCGAGGATCGCGTTCGCCTCCGCCTCGTCGAACCCCTCGAGCGCCAGGCGCAGCCGGTCGGCCTGCCCCTCCAGCGCGCGCTGCCCGGGGGCCGGGGACGGCGCCGCCGCTCCGGGCGGCGGTGACTGCAGGGCCAGTCGAGCCGCCTCAGCGGCCGAGACCCCCGAGTCGATCAGTGCCTTCATCCCCGTGACCCGCCGCTCGTCCTGGGGCCCGTAGAGGCGGAAGCCGCCCTCGCTGCGCTCCGGGCGGAGCAAGCCGTAGCGGCGCTCCCAGGCCCGCAGGGTGTCCGCGCCGACACCGGTTCGCCGGCTGAGCTCACCGATGCGCAAGCGGGGGCTGGGCTGCGTGTTCATCTCACAAACCTTGGACGGACTATGGACAGTATGGCACGAACCTGCTATAAAGATCAAACAGTATTTCGACAGACTCTAGATTATCCCTAGACAAAGGAGTTTCAGAATGAGCCCGGACACCGCCAGCCGCACCCCGCTCGCCAGAGCGCTGATCCTCGCCGCGGCTCTCCTTTCGTTCGGCCTCTCCGTGGTCCTCTTCTTCACCGGCAACGAGCGCGATGGGATCTTCGTCGGTCTCTGGGTTCCGTCAATCCTCGCCCTCGGCGCCTTCCTCGCCCCGCGGCGCGAGCTCGCCAGCACGTCTTCTCAGCCGGGGGGCCGCCGATGACGCTGTTCATCTTCCTCTACGGCATCGCTGTATTCGGGATCGTCTCCCTGGCCCTCGGCCTGCTCGCCTGGGGGATCGTCAACGAGCGTCGCGACCGGACCCGGCCGGAGCAGGCTCGCGAGGTCTTCGGCGAGGCGGCCGTCGTCATCGACTCCCGTGGGGAGGCGACAACCAGGTGAACGCGGCCCTCGACAGGGCGCTCGACCTCGCCGTGATCCCGGGCTACTCTCGGGTTGGATACAGCCTGCGCGGCCTGCGCTGGGAGGAGGCGATCGCGGCGGACCTCCGGGGCAGGACGGCCCTCGTCACCGGCGGCAACTCCGGGATTGGCGAGGCCGCCTGCGAAGGCCTTCTCGCGGCCGGCGCCGACGTCCACCTGCTCGGGCGGGACGAGCATCGGGTCGCCGGCGCCGTTTCCCGAATCCGGTCCCGGATGCCGGAAGCCAGCGAGCGGTTGGTTCCGGAGGTTTGCGACCTCTCGGACCTCACCCACGTGCGCCAGTTCACGGAATCATTCCTGGCCCGGCGCGACGGCCTCGACATCCTCGTCAACAACGCTGGGGTGCTCGCCCAGTCGCGCCAGCACACC
>DATGDO010000068.1:0-6554 GCA_035310805.1 Solirubrobacterales bacterium | reverse complement strand
GGCCAGCTCCTCCGCTTCGCGTCCGGGGCGGGCCGGTGGGATGCCGATTCCGGGGGTCCGGATCCCCTTGCCGGGCTCGACGCTCACGCGGCCTTCGCCCCCGCGGCGCGCCGCAGCGCCGCCTGGATGATCTCCTCGGCGGTCTCGCCGGACGCGTCGGCGAGGAGCTTGTCGGCCTCCGGCGGCGTGTAACCGAGGTTGAGGAGGCCCTCCCGCGCCATGGCGCGGCAGTCCGCCTCGCCGGCGACGAGGGCGGGGCCGTCGGCGTCCGCCTCGATCTCGCCGGCGACCTTCTCGCGCAGCTCGACGATGATCCGCTCGGCGGTGCGCTTGCCCACCCCGGGCACAGCCTGGAAGCGCTTCGCGTCCCCGCCGGCGATCGCGCGGAGCAGGTCCCGCACCGGGCCGCCGGAGAGGACCGCGATCGCGACCTTGGGTCCCACGCCGCCGACGGAGATCAGGTGCAGGAACAGGTCGCGCTCCTCCTCGCTGGCGAACCCGTAGAGGCTGAGGGAGTCCTCACGCGCCACCAGATGGGCGTGGAGGGAGGCGTGCTTGCTGCGCGCCGGCACGGCCTTGAGGGTCTCCGCCGAGACCGCGAGGCGGTAGCCGACGCCGCTCGCGTCGATCACGACGTATTCGGGGCGGCGCACGAGAACCTCTCCGCTGACGGAGGCGATCATCCCCTCTGATTCTGGGCTGCGGCCCGGATGCCTTCCGGGGTGTGGAATGTCAACAGGCGGCTACCCGGCGAGGCGCTGGCGGCCGGCGATCGCCGCAGGGCTACCGAGCCGCAGCCGGCCCAGGCGCGAGTGTCCTCCGAGGGCACCGGCGGTCCCGGCATGGCAGATGGCCACGGCGAATGCGTCGGCCGCGTGGTCCGGCGCCGGCGGCTCGGGGAGGCCGAGCAGGCTCGCGACCATCCGCTGAACCTGCTCCTTGTCCGCCGACCCGGAGCCGCAGACCGCCTTCTTGACGGCCTGGGGTGTGTAGTCGAAGCAGTGCAGCGAGTGCCTGGCCGCGGCCAGAAGGACGACCCCGCGCGCCTCCCCCACGCCGAGCGCAGAGGCGACGTTCTTGCCGAAGAAGAGGTCCTCCAGCGCCAGGGCCTTCGGCTCGTGCCAGCCGATCAGCTCACCGAGCGCATCGTGCAGGCGGGCGAGGCGCTGTTCGGCCGGGAGATCGGCAGGGGTCTCGATCACACCCCCGTCCAACGCGACCATCTGCTCGCCAGCCGTGCGAACCACGCCGAATCCGGTGTTGGCAGTACCCGGATCGATACCGATGACGATCACGCCCCTTCATTCTCGACGCCACGCCGGATGTCCTTCAACGGGCCGCAAACGCGGAAGTGGATCGAGCCTGTTCCGCCCGGCGGGCGAGCTTCGAGGTGATGAGCGTCCAGCGCGGCCTAACCGGCTGCCGCGGCCTTTTCGAGGATCTCCTCCGGCACGTCGAAGTTCGCGTGCACGGAATCGACGTCGTCGTGCTCCTCGAGCGAGTCCATCAGGCGAAGCAGCGCCGGCGCGTCCCCCTCGCCCACCTCGACGGTGCTCTTCGGCTCCATCGAGAGCTCGGCCGACTGGACCTCGACCCCCGCGGACTCCAGTGCGGAGCGAACCGCAGCCAGGTCCCCGGCGGCCGTGGTGACCTTGATCAGGTCGCCGTCCTCCGAGACGTCCTCGGCCCCAGCGTCGATGGCGGGCATCAGGTCGTCCTCGTCGTAGCGCTCGCCGTCGAGCAGGACCACGCCGCGCGTCTCGAACTGCCAGGACACCGAGCCCGGCTCTCCCAGCCTTCCACCGTGCTTCTCGAAGGCGTGCCGCACCTCGGAGCCGGTGCGATTGCGGTTGTCGGTCAGGGCCTCGACCAGGATTGCCGCGCCGCCCGGTCCGTATCCCTCGTACACGGCGCTCTCGATCGCCGCGGCGTCGCTGCCCTCGCCGGTTCCCCGGTCGATCGCTCGCTGGATGTTGTCCTTGGGCATCGAGGCGTCACGCGCCTTCTGCACCGCCAGGCCGAGCGCCGGATTGGCATCGACGTTGCCGCCGCCGTCCCGGGCAGCGACGGTGATCCCCCGCGCGAGCTTGGTGAAGAGCTTGCCGCGCTTGGCGTCGGCGGCGCCCTTCCTGTGCTTGATCGACGACCACTTCGAGTGACCTGACATGGCCTCGATTCTAGGAGGGCGCTATCTCGGGTTGGTCGCCCGCACCGTCAACTGGAAGCAATCGACGGTCCCGGTTCCGTGCTGGTTGTTGTCGTCCATTACCAGCAGCGACCAGGTCGCGTTGGTCGCCTTCTTGTCCCCCAGCCCGTTGAGCAGGTTGAGGCTCTCCTGGGGGCCGTAGAACCCGACGAACGGGGCCTGCAAGCCGGCGGTGGCGATCGAGGTGGGCGTCTGGCTGTCGAAGGTGGTCAGGCTGCCCGAGCAGCCCGCGAAGCCGTTGCCGTAGTTGTTGCCGCTGCCCCCGACGTCGTGCGCGAGGTTGATCACCCCCCGCGGACTGGCGAGGTAGATCTCCAGATCGCTGGCGAACGGGTGGCTGATCCGGACGCCGACGTTGACGTCCTTGATCTTCCCGCGCGGGTTGAGGCCCTTGACCGCGATCGGGTCGCGAACGAGCTGCACCGCCCCTCCGCCGCCGTCCGGGATGGCGAGCGGCAACCCGCCGGACGGCGCGCCGACACCCACCTCATAGGTCTTGGTGATGACCTACTTCCTGGCCTGCGCGGCCGGGGCCGCGAGGACGAGACCCAGGGCGAGGGCCGCCACCGCGGCCAGGCCCAGCTTGCGTCCAATCATGATGTCCCTCCTCGTCAGGGCTCGTCTCCCCCCGATCTCCTGCTGATCTCTGCTGACCTAAACCCGGCTCGGCCGACGGGGTTGCGGCGACCTAGACGACGAACTCGCCGTCGCGCTGGAGAGGCTCACCGTCGACCTCGATCTGGCCCCCCTTGCGCAGGTCGCAGATCATGTCCCAATGGATCGCCGACTCGTTGACGCCGCTGGTCTCCGGGTATGAGCGGCCGACCGCGAGGTGCACGGTGCCGCCGATCTTCTCGTCGAGCAGGATCTCGCCGGTGCCCGCGGTGATGCCGTAGTTGGTCCCGATCCCGAGCTCGCCCAGGCGGCGGGCGCCGTCGTCAGTGTCGAGCATCTCGATCAGGAACTCCTCGCCCTTCTCAGCGGACGCATCCACGACCTTGCCGCCCTCGAAGCGGAACCTGACGCCTGCGACCTCACGGCCGGCGTAGCTCGCCGGCAGGTGGAAGGTGATCTCACCCTCGGCCGAGTCCTCGATCGGCCCCGTGAAGAACTCGCCATCGGGCATGTTGTGCTTGCCGTCCGCGGCGATGAAGGTGCGGCCCTCGATCCCGAGCCGCAGGTCCGTGCCGTCACCGGTCACGTGAACCTCCGAGCGGCCCTGGATCCAATCGGCCAGGCGCTTGGTCTCCTTGGATGTCCTGGCCCAGGCACCGACCGGATCGTCGTCGGTGGCCAGGCAGGCCCCGTAGTAGAAGTCCTCGTAGGCGGCCAGCCCCATCCCGGCCTCGGACGCGTAGGCGTGAGTCGGGAAGAGCGTCAACGCCCAACGGTAGGTGCCCTCGGCGCTGCGCTCCATCGCCCGCCTCATCAGCTTCTGGGTCGCTGCCTGGCGCATCGCCTGGCGCTCTGGGGGGACCTGGGAGAGCGACCTCGTGTTCTGGCTGGCCATCACGGCGATGCGGACGTCGGCGTTCTCGACCGCCCACTCGGCCACCGGCGAGATCCACTGCAGCTGCTTGTCGGAGGCATGCTCGAAGTAGGACGCCGACTGCCCCTCCATCGCCATGTGGACGATCGGGTTGCCCCCGGCCTTCAGGACCTGCTCGTAGATCGCCTGCAGCAGGGGCTCGGCGGCGGACTCCCCTTCGATCGTGCAGACGTCCCCGTCCGCGACCCTGGTCGAGTGGCGGACGAGGATCTGCGCGAGGGCGGTGACGCGCGGGTCTCTCATCTCCTCGACAACCTAACCATAGGGTGACCCCGGCTCCGGCTCCACCGTCAGGCGGCGCCCGCCTCCCTCGCCGAGCGTATCGCTCCCGGCAGAGTGCCCATGCATCACCCCGCGGTGCCTCGCCGCGGTGCACATCGCCATGAAGGAGGCGTGCAGCCTGCTGTCGTCGGTGAGCTCGGGGTGGAAGGCGACCGCCAGGACATTGCCATCGCGAACCGCGACGGCGTGGCCTTCGACCTCAGCAAGGACCTCGACGCCGGAGCCCCTCTCCTCGATCCAGGGAGCGCGAATGAAGACCGCGCGCAGCGGCTCCTCGCCCAGTCCCTCGATCCGCAGGTCCTCCTCGAAGCTCTGCAGCTGGCGGCCGAAGGCATTTCGGCGGCAAACGTAGTCCGCCAGTCCGAGGTGCGCCCGGTCGCAGACGATCATTCCCGCGCAGCTGCCCAGGACAGGCCCCCCGGCGAGGTGGAAGGCGGGGATGGCCTCGTCGAGCCCCTCGCGCTCCATCCCCATCGTGATCGTCGTCGACTCGCCGCCCGGGATCACCAGTCCGTCGAGGCCGACGAGCTGCTCGGGCGTTCTGACCTCCGACACCTGAGCACCGAGGGAATCGAGCATTCGCCGGTGCGCCTCGAAGTCGCCCTGGAGTGCCAGGACCCCGATCCGCAGCGGCTTCATCTAACGGGTTGCTCCTCGGCCCCGCCTACGGAGAACCCTCGCATCTATCAGGCGCCGCGACCCTGCAGCAGGCGGCCGCCGTCCGCCGCGAGTGCCTCGATCTCGAGGCCGGGCATCGCGTCGCCCAGCTCCATCGAGGCCTGTGCGACGCGCTCCGGATCGCTGAAGTGCGTGGTCGCCTGGACGATCGCGCGGGCCCGACGGGCGGGGTCCTCGCTCTTGAAGATCCCCGAGCCGACGAAGTTGCCCTCGGCGCCGAGCTGCATCATCAGGGCAGCGTCGGCCGGGGTGGCGATCCCGCCGGCGCAGAAGAGGGGGACGGGAAGCCAGCCGCGCCCGGCAACGTCCTGCACGACGTCCAGCGGAGCCTGGTGCTCCTTGGCGGCGCCCGCGAGCTGCTCGCTGCGCAGCGAGGAGAGCCGCTTTATCCCGTCGGTGATCTCGCGCATGTGGCGGACGGCCTCGACGATGTTCCCGGTCCCGGCCTCGCCCTTCGAGCGGATCATCGCGGCGCCCTCGCCGATCCGCCTGAGCGCCTCGCCCAGGTTGGTGGCCCCGCAGACGAACGGCACCTCGAAGGCGAGCTTGTCGATGTGATTCGACTCGTCGGCCGGGGTGAGGACCTCGGACTCGTCGACGTAGTCGACCTCGAGCGATTGGAGAATCTGCGCCTCGGCGAAGTGGCCTATCCGGGCCTTGGCCATCACCGGGATCGTGACCGCCTCCTGGATCTCCTTGATCACGGCGGGATTGGACATGCGCGCGACGCCGCCTTGGGCGCGGATGTCCGCGGGTACCCGCTCCAGCGCCATCACGGCGCACGCCCCGGCGTCCTCGGCGATCTTCGCCTGGTCCGCGTTTGTGACATCCATGATCACCCCGCCCTTGACCATCTCGGCAAGGCCGGTCTTGACCCGAAATGTGGCTCGCTCCGCCATTGCCCACCCCATAGTAGAAGGCGGCCGCGCACGCCCCAATCGTGGTGCCCGATGAACTTGGGTGGCGACGTTTGCCTGGTTGGAGCGGGGGCAACCTAATTCCTACCTCGCCCTTAGGGGGGCACTGCCGGCGAGGCGGCGTTTACACCTTGGGGTCCCTCCCCCGGACCCCGGTATCGGCTGCAGGTCCGGATCGCCCCCCGGGCCTGCGGCCTTTCAGTGCTCTTTGGCGAGCCTTCTCGCGAGCGTCCCCCCTCTACTTCAGCTTGAAGGCCCGGATGCGGTCGCGGTGGGCGGCCTCGTCACGCGAGTAGACCCCGTGGGCGAGCGCCTGGACAAGCCCCATCAGCGCCGCGTTCGAGCGAATGTAGGAGGGGCCGTTCGAGGAGTAGTAGAGCATCAGCTCCGAGTGCTCCGCCACGTCCGAGAGGGTCGCATCCGTGATCGAAAGGGTCCGCGCACGGCGATGCCGGGCGAGCTTCAGGGCGCGAAGGATGAGCGGATGCGCGCGCCCTGCCGTCAGCACTACCAGCAGGGTGTCCTCGTCCATCCGGGAGAGCTTCTGGATGTTGTCCTGGCTCGGCGAGGTGACGATCTCGGCGCGCACGTCGAGCAGTCCGAGCAGGTGTCGCAGGTAGCTGGCGAAGAACGCCATCTGCTCCACTCCGACGATCAGGACGCGCCTCGACGTGGCGAGCGCCGAGACCGATGCCTCGATCTGCTCCCGGGTGAGGGTGCGGGCCGTCTCTTCGATGTTCGAGTAGTCCGCGCCGAGCGAGGCCTCGAAATCCGAGTGGTCGAAGTTGAAGAGGGCCGCCGCGCCGCTGCCCCCGTTGCCGTTCGGCTGGCCCTCGGAGACCTTGTGGCGGTACTCCTCGATGGCGGCCTGCTGGAGCTCCGGGTATCCGTCGAAGCCGAGCGCCTGGGAGAAGCGGACGAC
>DATGDO010000067.1:0-11069 GCA_035310805.1 Solirubrobacterales bacterium | reverse complement strand
GCCCACGTCCAGAACGCGCACCACCAGATCGGCCGCGGGCCGTGGCGGGCCCCGATGACCGAGAAACGGCCACAGCGCGAGCGTGGCGACGGCCACCATGACCAGGGCTGCGATCCGGCCGAACCGGCCTGCCGCGACCAGCGCACCAAGGCCGTTCCGACGCTGCAGCCGGCGGATCAGGATCTCCATCGCTCCGAGCAGCACGGCGTACGCGGCCACGACGGCCCACACCGATGCCAGATGGACGGTGAGCTGCGCCCAGCGGGGGGCCGACAGCCAGTGCGCGATCTGCGCGATGTAGGCGAGGCAGAGGGAGTTCAGCCAGTTGAGCGGCTCGACGGGGACGAGCGGCAGCTGGCCCGCGATCCCGGCCAGCATGCCCAGCCACATCGCCGGCGCGACCGCCGGCAGCGCGAGCACGTTCGCGGGCAGCGCCGCCGGGGAGAACTGGTCGAAGGCCTCGGCCATCAGCGGCGCGGTCGCCACGGTGGCGGCGACCGTGACGGCGATCCCCTCGACCACTGCCCGGCGCACCGAACCCCGCGCCGCATAGCCGGAGAGGGCGTTCGCGAGGCGCCCCGACCAGAGCAGGATGCCCACCACCGCAGCGAAGCTGAGCTGCCAGCCGACGTCTCCGTCCGCCCTCGGGTTGATCACGAGCGTGACCGCCGCGGCCAATAGCACCGCGTACCAGCGGGAGCGCGGCCGGTCCGCCAGGGCGGCGATCAGCCCGGCCGCGCCCATCACCCCCGCCCGCTGGATCGAGGGACCGGCCCCGGTGACGGGCACGTAGATCGCGATCAGGCAGAGCGCCCCGATCAGTCGGGCGCGCAACGTCAAGCCAAGCACGGCCAGCAGTGGCCAGGCGAGAACGCAGAGCAGGATCACGTTCTCGCCGCTGACGGCGAGCAGGTGGGTGAGATTCGAGCGCTGGAAGTCCTCGCGGGTCCGGTGATCGATGCGGTCGTCCTCGCCGAGCACGAAGCCACGGGCGAGGGCCGCCTCCCGCTCCGGCATGCCGCGGGCGAGCGCCGCCTCGGCGCGATCCCGGATGCCGTCGATCCAGCCGGCCAGGCCGCCGCGGCGCCCTGGCAGGGGCTCGATCCGGTCGGTCCGCAGGGTCATCGCGATGCCCTGGCGGCGCAGATGGGCAGCGCGCCACGGCTCGGGTTGCTCGAGAACGCCCTCGGCGCTCAGCTCCGAGCCCACCCTGAGATCGCCGACGGGCTCGGGGGCAACAACGAGAACCCGTCCAGCCGCGGAGTTCACCCGCACCTCGACCTCGTCGCCGTTGCGGCGAGGGACGCCGGCGACGAAGCCATCGACTCGCGCCTGCCGGCCGGGCCGCGCTTGGAGGGCGCCGTCGTCGAGCGCGTGCAACCGGGCGCCGCCGCCCAGCAGGCCCCCCAAGGCGGCGACCAGCGCCACGAGTGCCAGCCATATCCCCGCTGGTCCCGCCGATCCGCCCGCGGGCGGCCGGACGGACGCCAGGAGGATCACGGCGAGGGGAACGCCGCCGGCGACCGCCGGCCCTGGATTCGGATCGGCGAGCGCCGCCAAGGCGAGGCCCACGGTGAGGCCGGCGAGCGCCGCGAAGCGCCATTCGCCCAGCCAGCGGTCGCCCTCCCGGCCCGCTTCGGACGCGCGTTTCACTCAGTGGTCACGTGGTAACGCGGAACTGAACGCAGCTCGACCGAATGGAGGAGCGATGACGACGAACCCCGAACAGAGGCAGCGCGGGGGGCGGCAACGGGCCGGGAACGAGACCTTGCAGAGCCGACTCGCTGAGCGCCGTGCCGAGATGCAGGCGGCCGAGGGCCATGCCGGCAGCATTCCGCGGGGCAATTCGCAGCCCGAGCAGGAGACCGTCGGCCACCGTCGCCACGAGTGGGACCGGTTGCTCGGTCACTGAGTGGGCTCTTCCCGCCGGGGACACGCTCAGGGCTGTAGCGCGGCCCTGAGCGTCTCCATGGTCGACGGGCCGATGCCGTCAACCTCGTCGAGCTGGTTGACCGAGGAGAGGCCCCCGTGCTGGTCGCGGAACTCGATGATCTTCTGCGCCGTCACGGGACCGATGCCCTCGATCCCATCGAGCTGTTCGAGGCTGGCGCTGCCAAGGCTGATCGGCCCGGTCTGATCCCCGGCCGCCGCGGTCGCGGCGGAGGTGCCCTGACCCGGCACGACGACCTGCTGCCCGTCGCTGAGCCGGGCCGCCAGGTTGATCGCATCGCGGTTCGCTCCGTGGTCGAAGCCGCCGGCCCGCCTGACGGCGTCCGTCACCCGGGAACCGGCCGGCAGCCGGTAGACCCCCGGCCGCTGGACCGCCCCGGCGACATGCACGACGACGTCTCCCGTCCCCTGATCGGCAGGCGAGGAATCGGCCGCGAAGCTGAGCGCGGCGCCGTCCGCCGGGCTCCCGCCACTCGAGCGGATCCAGCGCGCGCCGATCAGCAGAACGCCGATCGCGATCGCCCCATAGACCAGCAATTGAGAGCGGCTCAGCTCGGGCACCTGCCGAGCCTGGTCACGCCCGCTGCGCGAGAGAGCTGCGCTAGGTCACGGATCAGCACCCGAACCGGATCTGTTCATCGCACCGTGAAGCCCGGCAGTCCCTCCGGCTTCTCGTCCTCCACCTCGACGGACGCGACCTCGGCGCGACCGGGGCCCCGCCGGCAGAACGCGACCATCTCCTCCACGGCGGCGGCATCCCCCTCGAAGACGGCTTCGACTGCGCCATCCGGCGTATTGCGGACCCAGCCGGCCACCCCGGCGGACTCCGCGCGGCGCCGAGTGGTGTCCCGGAAGAAGACCCCCTGGACCCGCCCGCTGACGAGGACCCGCTTGCGGGTCAGGGAGCTACTCCTCGTCGTACTCGGAGGCGGCGCCGACGCCGGTCCGACCGAAGACCTCCGAGGCGGTGACCGGCGGCGACTGGACCGAGACACAGCAGAGGTCCGCCGAGTCCCCGTTGGCGATCGAGTGGTCGGTTGCCGGCGGGACCAGGACGAGGTCGCCCTCGACGACCTCCTGGGTGTCGCCGGCGACGGTCATCGTGCCGCGCCCGCTGACCACGATGTAGACCTGCTCGGCCTCCTCGTGCGAGTGCAGCTCCTGGTCGATGCCGGCCGGGACCTCCAGCCAGGTCACGGACATGTTGCGGGAACCGAGCTCCCCGGCGTCCATGAGGATGTGATTGCGGAGCCTGTGCCACTCCTCCGTGGGGGCTTCCGCGAGCCGCCTGACCAGCACGGGGCCTTTCTAGCAGATCATCCTTTTGCGACGAGGTTTACGAGCCGACCCGGGACGACGATCTCCTTGACGACCGCCTTCCCGTCCAGGTGCCGGCGGACGTTCTCGCTCTGCCGGGCGAGCTCGAGCAGCTGCTCCTCCGACGCGTCGCTCTCCACCTCGATCCGGTCTCGCAGCTTGCCGTTCACCTGGATGACCAGCATGTAGGTGTCGCGCTCGAGCAGCGCCGGGTCGGCCTCCGGCCAGGGCTGCTCCCAGAGCCGCTCGCCCGCCAGCCACTCGTATACCTCCGCAGCGAGGTGCGGTGCGAAGGGGAACAGGAGCGAGGCGGCCGTCGCGGTTGCGAAGCGGACGGCGGCGGCTCCGGTCGCGTCGTCATAGAGGCGATCCTTGAGCCGGTAGGTCTCGTTGACGAGCTCCATCACCGCGGCGATCGCCGTGTTGAACTGGAAGCGGGGCTCGATGTCGCGCGTCGCCTTGTCGATCGCCCAGTGCGCCTTCGCCAGCAGCACGCGGGCATCTCCCGCCGCCGACGTTTCACGGGTCGCCCTCGGCTGCGCCTCGGGCGCCCTCGCATCCCCGCCGGCCTCGGTGCGCTCGGCGACCTCGCGGCCCAGCCGCCAGAGGCGGGAGAGGAACCGGAAGATGCCCTCTGCGCCCTCGTCCGACCAGTCGCCGCCCTTGATCGGAGGGCCCATGAAGCAGATGTAGGTCCGCAGCGTGTCCGCCCCGAACCGGTCCACGTACTCGGCGGGGCTCACCGTGTTGCCGCGGGACTTGGACATCTTCGCCCCCTCGCGGGTGATCATCCCCTGCGTGAAGAGGTTCGCGAAGGGCTCGCGCGCCTCGAGCAGCCCCATGTCGTGCAGCGCCTTGACGAAGAAGCGCGCGTACATCAGGTGGAGGATCGCGTGCTCGACCCCGCCGATGTACTGGTCGACGGGCATCCAGTAGTCCGCGATCTCCTTCGCCCAGCACTGCTCGTCGTTCTTCGGGTCGAGGTAGCGCAGGAAGTACCAGGAGGAGTCGACGAAGGTGTCCATCGTGTCCGTCTCGCGGCGGGCCTCGCCCCCGCAGGAGGGGCAACCGGTCCGGACCCAGTCCTCTGCGGCGGCCAGTGGGCTCTTTCCCCTGGGCGCGTACTCCTCGATCTCCGGGAGCAGGACCGGCAGCTGGTCCTCGGGGACCGGCACCGTGCCGCACTGGTCGCAGTAGACGATCGGGATCGGCGCGCCCCAGTAGCGCTGCCGCGAGACCAGCCAGTCCCGCAGCCGGTAGTTGACGGCCGGCTTGCCGCGGTCCTCGGATCCCAGCCAGTCGACGATCTCGTCGTAGGCCTCGCGGTTGTCCTTGCCGTCGAAGCGGCCGGAGTTGACCATCTGGCCGTCGCCGCTGTAGGGAAGGCCCTCGTCGTCGCGCGCCTGCTCGGGATCCGCTCCCTCGATCACACGCCGGATCGGCAGGTCGTAGGCCTTCGCGAAGTCGTAGTCGCGCTCGTCGTGGGCCGGCACGGCCATGATCGCGCCGGTCCCGTACTCCATCAGCACGTAATCCGCGACGAAGATCGGGATCCGCTCGCCGTTCACGGGGTTGATCACCTCGCGGCCCAGGGGAACGCCGGTCTTCTGGCGCTCTTCCTCGGCGCGCTCCTCGGCCGAGGCGCGCGCGGACTCGTTGACGTAGTCGCGGACCGCCCGCTCTTTCTCGGTCCCGGCGGCGAGGCGCTCGACGTCGGGATGCTCGGGCGCGACGACGAAGAAGGTGGCGCCGAAGAGCGTGTCCGGCCGGGTGGTGAACACCGGGAAGTCGAGCTCGAGCTCGTCGCAGCGGAAGGTCACCTCGGCGCCCTCGGAGCGGCCGATCCAGTTGCGCTGCATGGTCACCACGTTCTCGGGCCAGGACTCGAGCAGCTCGAAGTCGTCGAGCAGCTGCTGGGCGTACTCGGTGATCCGGAAGAACCACTGCTCGAGCTTCCGCTGCTCGACCAGCGTCCCGCAGCGCTCGCAGTGCCCGTCGATCACCTGCTCGTGGGCGAGCACGGTGGCGTCCTGCGGGCACCACTGCACCGGCGCCTCGTGCCGGTGTGCGAGCCCCCGCTCGTACAGCTTCAGGAAGATCCACTGCGTCCACCGGTAGTAGGAGGGCTCGTGAGTGCCGAACTCGCGGGACCAGTCGATCGAGATGCCCCAGCGGCGGAACTGCTCGCGGAACGCGACGATCGACTTCTCAGTCGCCTCGCGGGGATGCTCGCCGGTGCTGATCGCGTTGTTCTCGGCGGGCAGGCCGAAGGCGTCGTAGCCCATCGGATGCAGAACGCTGAAACCGCGGCGCCTGCGGAAGTGGGCGATCGCGTCGCCGACCGAATAGGTCTTCAGGTGGCCGACGTGGGGCTCGCCCGACGGGTAGGGAAGCATCTCGAGCACGTAGCTCTTCGGCGCGGAGGCGTCGAACTCGGGCACCCCCGGGTTCGCCACGACCCAGGTGTTCTCCGCATCCCAGACGAGCTGCCACTTGCGCTCGATCGCCTGCGGGTCGTAGCGGTCGCCCTCGGGCTGGGGGGACGGGCTCTCTGTCTCGGGTGTCGCCATCTCGCGGCCAGTTTACGAGCGGGCCGGATCTGCGCGGGCGCGGCGTATATTCAGAAGCCGACTTGAACGGGCGCCACGAACGCCGCCGCTGGATCAAAGGAGGAATGCGATGTCGAGGTTGATCAGGCTGGACCGGACGGGTCACACCGAGCTGGCGAGCTGGACGGCCGAGGACGCCGACTCCCAGCGCGCCGCGATCGAGGCCTTCCGCCGCGAGCTCGACGAGGGCATGCTGGCGAGCGCGACGCTGCCCGATGGGTCGGCGGAGGTCGTCCGAGTGCTGCCGCTCGACGCGGACCTCGTGGTGATGCGCCGTCCGATCGCGGGCGGTTGACGCGAGGGCGGAGCAAACCCGTATGCATGAGGCGGTGCTGGCCGAGGCCGCCGCGATGCCGTGGCGAAGGCGGGCCAGCAAGAAGAGCCTCGGCCGCGAGGGCCGGATCTGGACGCTGTGGAGCATCGGGATCGCGGTCACCTTCGGCGTGCCCGCAGCGCTGCTCGCCTGGATACAGCCGCTGGCTCTTCCGGTCTCGGCGATCTTCCTCGGCCACGGCATCGCGGTGCTCCACCTGCAGGCGCAGAGGGGCGCGCGAGGCGTCAAGCCCATGGCCGCTCCGAATAGCCCGGCAGAGCGGACCGCGCTGGGGCTGCTCGGGGATCTCGTCGGGCACGAGTCGCGAGAACTGCTCACGGACACCGGCCTGGCGCCGCAGCGTGGCCGCCTCGGCGCCTGGCTGGTCGGCGAGGAGGGCGCGATCCTGGTCCGCCCGGGCGGCCACCGGGTCCACTGCTTCTGCGTGCGGGTGGGCGAAGGCGCCGACCTGCCTCCCGGCGACCGCGTCGCGCATCTGCTCCTTGCCCTGCGAGAGGATGAGCAGGGGTTCGCTACGGTCTCCAACCGGAACTTCTCCGGGGCTACGTGGCGCCTCCGGATGGAGCTGCCGAAGCGGTGCCGCCCGGCGCTCAGCGCCGCGCGGTCCAGCGCCGCTCGGCGGTCAGCCGGCTAGCCCTCCTGCGCCTGCATCTCCTTGACCTTGCCCTCGAGCTGCTCCATCACCGCGGGGTCGCGGAGCGTCGTCACGTCGCCGAGCTCTCGGCCCTCGCCGATGTCCCGGAGCAGCCGGCGCATGATCTTGCCGGAGCGCGTCTTGGGCAGGTCGCCGGCCCAGATGATGCGCTTCGGTCGGGCGATCTTCGAGATCCGATGCGCGACGTGATCGTTGATCTCCTTCTCGATCTCCTCGTTACCCTCGAGGCCGCCCTCGAGGGTGACGAAGGCGCAGATCGCCTGTCCGGTGTCCTCGTCCTGGATCCCGATCACGGCGCACTCGGCGACCTTCGGGTGTGAGACGACGGCCGATTCGACCTCCGCTGTGGAAAGGAGGTGGCCGGAGACGTTCACCGCGTCGTCGGCCCGGCCCAGGATCCAGAAGTAGCCGTCCTCGTCCTTGCGAGCGGCGTCACCTACGTAGTAGGCCTCGCCGAACTTGTTGTAGTAGGTGTCCCTGTAGCGCTCTTCCTCCCTGTAGAGCGTGCGGAGCATCCCGGGCCACGGCCGGCGGAGAACGAGGTACCCCTGTTCCTCCTCGACCTCGTTGCCCTGCTCATCGACCACCGCGGCGTCGATGCCGGGGAGCGGTTTGGTCGCCGAGCCCGGCTTCGTTTCGGTCAGACCAGGCAGCGGGCTGATCAGGATATGGCCGGTCTCGGTCTGCCACCAGGTATCGACGATCGGGCACCCTTCCTTCCCGATCACCTCGTAGTACCAGAGCCACGCCTTGGGGTTGATCGGCTCCCCGACAGTGCCGAGCAGCCGCAGCGATGAGAGGTCGTGCTTCGCCGGGTATTCGGGACCCCACTTCATGCAGGCACGGATCGCGGTGGGGGCCGTGTAGAAGATCGTCGCCTTGTAGCGCTCGACGATCTCCCACCAGGCGTTCTTGTCCGGGTAGTCCGGGGCCCCCTCGTACATGATGCTCGTGGCCCCGTTGGAGAGGGGCCCGTAGACGATGTAGGAGTGCCCGGTCACCCAGCCCACGTCGGCAGAGCACCAGTAGACGTCCGACTCGGGGTTCAGGTCGAACACGTAGCGGTGGGTGAAGGTGACACCCACCAGGTACCCGCCGGTCGTGTGCAGGACGCCCTTCGGCTTGGCCGTCGAACCTGAGGTGTAGAGCACGAAGAGCGGATGCTCGGCATCGAGCGGCTCGGGCGGGCACTCGGCGTCCGCCTTCTCGATCTCCTCGTCGAACCAGACGTCGCGGCCAGCCTTCATCTCGCAGGCGGTGCCGGTGGCACGGACGACGAAGATCGTCTCGATCGAGGTGACCTCATCAATCTCCTCGTCGACCGCGCTCTTGATCGGGGCCGTCTTTCCCTTGCGGCGGGCGCCGTCGACGGTGATCAGGGCCTTGGCCTCGGAGAACTCCATCCGCTCGCGGACGGCCTCCGGCGAGAAACCTCCGAAGACGAGGTTGTGCGGGGCGCCGATTCGGGCGCAGGCCAGCATCGCTACCACGACCTCAGGGATCATCGGCAGGTAGATCCCGACGACGTCGCCCTTGCCGATGCCGCGGGACTTGAGCGCATTGGCGAAGCGCTGGACGTCACGGTGGAGCTCCGCGTAGGTGATCTCGCGCTCCTCGCCCTCCTCTCCGCGCCAGTGGTAGGCGATCCGGTCGCCGTTGCCGGCGTCGACGTGACGGTCGAGGCAGTTGTAGGAGACGTTGAGCGTGCCGTCGGCGAACCACCTGTAGAAGGGCGCGTTTGACTCGTCCAGCGTCTGCGAGGGCTTCTCGATCCAGTCGATCAGCTCCTCGGCCTGGCGAGCCCAGAAACCCTCGAGGTCGTTGGCCGCCTCCTCGTACATCGACTCATCGGTGACGAGTGCCTGCCTCTTGAAGTCGTCGGGCGGCGGGAACTTCTCGATGTCGAGCATCGACTCGAGCTGCTTCTCGAGGTTCTCGGTCCTTACCTCAGTCGCCATTCTCTCCTCACTCCTTCTCGGACGTCCGTGGAGGCAACTTATCGCGGCAGCCCGGCAGGGATGCGAGGGCGCTCCACAGGCGAAGCCGACGAGCGACCCGATTCGATGGCGAAGCCGTCAAACGCATCCGGGCCGTTATCGCGTTGCTCGTCAGCTGTGGAGCTCCCTTACCGGCAGCACCACCCGGCCGAACGTCTTGTTCGTCACCGACGCAAACGAGGCGTACCACGCGGCGGTCGCGGTGGCGATTCCGAGCCAGCCGCCGATGTGGATGATCGTGCTGTTGTCCCCTGCGCTGCCGATCCCCAAGACGATGAAGGTCGGCGCAAGCAGGGCGAACACGAGCATCACCGCGACGCTCACTCGGAACGACGCGATCCACATGTACGCGGTGAAGATGCCCCACCCGATCAGGTAGAGGCCGACGGCGTCGCCGAGATTCCCGGCGGGGACCGAATCGGCCAGAAACTGATCGAAGACGAACAGGGAGATCCAGAACGCACCGAACGAGGAGAACGCCGTCGCCCCGAAGGTGTTGTTGTTCTTGAACTCCCACATGCCGGCAAGCAACTGTGCCAATCCGCCATACGCAAGGGCGAGACCGAGAACCACCGGCTCACCTCCCTTGCTGACCAGGTCGGCGTTGAAGAAGCTCAACACGAACGTCGTCAGGGCGAATGCCGCCAGGCCCAACGGTGCCGGGTCGGCGACCGCCTCGGGGGTCCGGATCAGGGTCTCCCGAGCGGATGCGCCCGCAACCACGTCAGTCGAGCCATCGTGCCGACGAGCGGTCCTGGCTTCCATACTCACCTCCTAGTGAGCCACTCCTTGGGCCAAGAGAGAGATACCCGCGCGTAAGCACTTGCTAACGAAAGGGAATCCTGTGGTTGTCAGCGGGCTGACTGGAGTCCGGCGGCCTCGGCCAGCAGCCCGACCTGGGCGGGATCGCCGCTGGACGGGAAGAGGATCAGCTCGTCACAGCCGTGGGACTCGAAGGCGGCCATCGCCCCCTGCACCTGGTCCGCGTCCTTGGCCGCGCTGCTCGCGATCATCTTGGCCGTCTCGTCGCCCAGCCAGGCGTAGTAGTCGGTCAGGTAGGCCTGGGCGTTCTTCTCGGCGTCCTCGCCGAGCGAGTAGTAGCCCAGGGCCATCTTCCGCGGCTTGCCGTCTCGTCCGGCCTGCTTCCAGGCTTCGTCGACGCTGGCGGCGTCCTCGGCGAACTGGTCAGGCCCGGAGCCGCCCTGCATCCAGCCGTCGGCGAAGCGGGCCGCCCGGTTGAAGGAGGCGCTGACGTAGCCGCCCACGATCAGTGAGGGGCCGGGGCCCTCGGGCCGGGGCCCGACCTTGGATTCGAGCTCTCCCTCGCCGTCCCAGATGCGGCGGATCTCGGTGAGGGCGTCGTCGAGCCACTCGCCGCGCCTCGACATCTCGAGCTTGCTGATCTCGTAGTCGTCCTCGCGGCCGCCGAGGCCGATGCCGAGCACGGCCCGGCCACCGCCAGCGAGGGCGTCGAGGGTGAGGAGCTGCTTGCCCACCAGGGCCGCGTTCATCCGAAGCGGGCCCAGCATGACGCTGGTCGCCAGTCGGATCCGCTCGGTGACCGCCGCGGCGGCCGAGAGGGCGAGCAGCGCGTCGAAGTTGGGGTAGACGATGCGGTCGATCGTGCCGAGGGTCGAGAAGCCGGCCTCGTCCGCGGCGCGCGCGAAATCGGTGAGTTGCCTGCCCGTCGTGCCCGGCACGGCGTTCGGCAGTCCGATCCCCAGTTCCATCCCGCTCCTTTCGTCGGTCCTATATTCGGCTCGTGGCTGACCCGGAACCTACCGAGTTGATTGCGTGGGCAAAGGACCTGCTGAAGAGCGCGCGGGTCGGACGGCTGGGATTGCTCGACGAGCAGGGTGCTCCGCGCGTCCTGCCGGTGACCTTCGCGCTCGCGGGCGGCCGGGTCTGGAGCGCGATCGACCGCAAGCCGAAGCGGACTGAGCCGGCTAGGCTGCGCTTCCTGCGGCGGGATCCGAGGGCGGCGCTGACGTTGGACCGCTACTCGGACGATTGGGAGGAGCTGGCCTGGGTGCAGGTGATCGGGTCGGTCTCGATCCTGCCGGCGGGCGCGGGCGCCGACGGCCTCGAGGCGCTCAGCGCGAAGTACGAGCAGTACAGGGCTGAGCCCCCGCCGGGGCCGCTGCTCGCGCTCGAGCCTCGCCGGTACCTGTGGTGGCGGGCTGCGGATCAGGAGGACCGAGGCGGGC